>NZ_JBHSHC010000149.1:0-41939 GCF_042652925.1 Effusibacillus consociatus | reverse complement strand
GGGCGTGTGGGATATCCCGTGGTGGTTCAAGTCCACTCGGTCGCACCAAGAAAATACACCCTGCTTTCGACGGTTGTTTTCCGGGGTCCCCGCAAAGTACTCGGAATGTACTTCGGAGCCAATCGTCACTTTGTGGGGTGCTGTGTGCCCTTAGCTCAGCCGGATAGAGCGTTTGACTACGAATCAAAAGGTCGGGAGTTCGAATCTCTCAGGGCACGCCATAATGATTCACCCCGATGTTCCGGGGTCCCCATAAAGTACTCGGTGTTGACTGTAACGCTTTGACTTGTTCACCCATCCGGGTATAAGTGAAACGAGGCGACAAGTCGCCGAGATTCACTAACGGGGTAATTCTGGGGATATAGCTCAGTTGGTAGAGCACCTGCCTTGCAAGCAGGGGGTCAGCGGTTCGAATCCGCTTATCTCCACCAGTTGATCGTTCCTCGATAGCTCAGCGGTAGAGCATCCGGCTGTTAACCGGAGGGTCGTAGGTTCGAACCCTACTCGAGGAGCCATCCATGCTTCCATAGCTCAGTCGGCAGAGCGCATCCATGGTAAGGATGAGGTCACCAGTTCGATTCTGGTTGGAAGCTCCAGAGAAATCCCTCCATCGTGATGATGGTGGACATACTCCTTCGGCGCGTTGGAGAAGCGGCTTAACTCACCGCCCTTTCAAGGCGGCATTCACGGGTTCGAATCCCGTACGCGTCACCATATAAAGCTCGGAATCTTTCTGGTGATTTTCCGGGTCCCCATCAAAGTACTCGGTGTTGCTGCAACGCTTCGCTTCACTTTGATGGGCCCGTATCCGGAGGCTTAGCTCAGCTGGGAGAGCATCTGCCTTACAAGCAGAGGGTCGGCGGTTCGATCCCGTCAGCCTCCACCATTCACCTCATTGAGCAAATGAGGTACTATCGCGGGGTGGAGCAGTTGGTAGCTCGTCGGGCTCATAACCCGAAGGTCGCAGGTTCAAGTCCTGTCCCCGCAACCAACAATGGAGCTGTGGTGTAGTGGCCTAACATGCCCGCCTGTCACGCGGGAGACCGCGGGTTCGAATCCCGTCAGCTCCGCCACTATTATTGTTTGTTTGGCTCGGTAGCTCAGTCGGTAGAGCAGAGGACTGAAAATCCTCGTGTCGGCGGTTCGATTCCGTCCCGAGCCACCACTGGTAGTGATGCCACCTTAGCACAGTCGGTAGTGCGCATCACTCGTAATGATGAGGTCGCCGGTTCGATTCCGGCAGGTGGCTCCATGCGGAGGGATACCAAAGTGGCCAAATGGGGCGGACTGTAAATCCGTTGGCTTCGCCTTCGAAGGTTCGAATCCTTCTCCCTCCACCACAATTCATGTCGTCGATAAAGACGCGACATCCGTGTCGCAACATCGACATCAGCGCATTCGTGCGCAAGCTGGCTCGATAGCTCAGTTGGTGAGAGCGACGGATTCATAACCCGTAGGTCGGCAGTTCGACTCTGCCTCGAGCCACCATTTACCGGTGGGGTATCGCCAAGCGGTAAGGCAACGGACTTTGACTCCGTCATACCTAGGTTCGAATCCTAGTACCCCAGCCAAGTTTTCCGGGGTCCCCGCAAAGTACTCGGAATTAACTGTGAAGCTTTGCTTCACTTTGTGGGGTTGAATTGCGGTCGTGGCGGAATTGGCAGACGCGCAAGATTCAGGTTCTTGTGGGCGCAAGCTCGTGGAGGTTCAAGTCCTCTCGACCGCACCAATTTAATTAATGCCGGAGTGATGGAATTGGCATACGTGCACGACTCAAAATTGTGTGCAATCGAAATTGTACGTACCGAGTGCCAATGAAGCCTATCCCCGTGCAGATTCTCCGAAAAGGTTACCGCGCTTTTGGCGGTAAGATTACGCACATCCTCCTAATAACCAACCTCAATTCACCTGCTGCGTTTTTGTTTGGTAGGTACGCGGTAGAGTTTGACGTGGTTGGTGAGTCGAGATTACCTCGACAGGGACGAGGAGTCAAGTGAATATTTTGATATTGCCGGAGTGATGGAATTGGCATACGTGCGCGACTCAAAATCGCGATTTTGTGGGTTCGAGTCCCACCTCCGGCACCACACAACCAATGTTTATAGTCTCCGTTAAGAATTTGTCTTCACCAATAAATCCAAAAATGTAGGGGATGTCGGAATGTAGCGCAGCTTGGTAGCGCGCACGCTTCGGGAGCGTGAGGTCCAGGGTTCGAATCCCTGCATTCCGACCATTTTATTTTGGAGAGATGTCCGAGTTGGTCGAAGGAGCACGATTGGAAATCGTGTAGGCGTTAACAGCGTCTCAAGGGTTCGAATCCCTTTCTCTCCGCCAGTATGCACTTATTCCTACTAGTGATGGGAAATTGTGTAGACCAGATAAATGTGCGCGGGCGTAGTTCAATGGTAGAACTCCAGCCTTCCAAGCTGGTCGCGTGGGTTCGATTCCCATCGCCCGCTCCAGAAACTATAGGGGTATACTTATGTCGTAGTAAGCGAAACCTTAACGTGATTCTGCGTGAGGAACACGGAATGGCTAGGTACGGCAAAAGGTATATCTTTTGCGTTTGTATAAGTTACATATCCAGATATCCAGCATTTTAATAAGATGTCAAACCCTCCCCCTCTGTTGTAACCAGGGATCGATATAAAGATCGGTTCCTTTTTTGTTATCGTTTGTAGATTGGATCATGCAAGTCAACAGGTCTGAACTTATGCTTGCAGCATAGGGGGGAAGAGAGGTATCCTCTCACTCACAAGGGGGGAGGATTTGATGCGGAACGTAGCGATTCAATTGTTGGCGGACAAATTGGTTGACGATTTCTACAGACAGCAGCCCGAGTTTAAAACAGTAAGGTCTGAATGTACGGATATCCTAAGCCGATTACGAGAAATAGTCCCGCCTGAGAAATTTGAAATTGTTCATTTGCTTGAAAAGGAGTATACGGAAGAGTCAGAAAGAGAAATACGTGAGTTTGCAGTGTTTGTTGCGAGAACGGTGTTTGGAATCATTGAAAAGGTAGTATGTTGCAGGGTTACAACGTGATCTCGATGCAGTGGAGACCGTCCTTACAATTAATCAGAACTTTGCTACAGCCAAACGGGATTGAAAAAGAGCCTTTCAGACTACGAGGTTTCCAGCCCTCAGGCGAAAGAGGTCTACTTATCGGAAAAAAACGACGATTTATACAGGAGATTACCTACACATTAAAAACCATTCTTGATTCCACTATTCCAGGGTTCAAAGGTACGATTACAATCCATGTAAATAAGAAGATCCATAAGATCGATTCGCTTGAGCAAAATGCTTGAAATAGGGATACGGCCTTCATTACCCGTATACGGTTTCCTTAGTGCCGAAGATTCTTGTGACGAAGAACGTTTTCTGGACATGTGGAGTGCATATCGTCAATGGTTTTGAAAAAATCTCGGGGGTAGTTGGTGTAAAGATCAGGGCTATGTCCTGGTCTTCACTTTTTGCAAAAGGGGAAGTTGATCCTGAGATCATAACGGGACTGCATTTTAGTCAATCAAGAACGAGTGGCAAGTTCTTTAAGGAGTTCCAAGAAGATCATCTGAGAGCATTGTTATTGCAAAACTCCAAGCCCAATCTAGGGAAGGGATGTAGTTACGCTCGGTTTCGAGAGTGCGCTCCATTCGGTCCGAGTATCTTTTTCACTCGGTCTTGTGATTTGGAGAATACGGGGTTTGTATATTTTTACCCCAGTTATGGCGAAAAGGTAAATTTTAGCAAGAGATTGATAATTAGTTCCCCATGAAAAACTGCTCGTTTGATCGCTCGGTTAACTTTAATTGGTAAAATGGGTACATTACGACAGGGGCGGAAAAATCGATTTTCGTGTAGTGGTCCACCGGAATGAAACAGCAAACAGGGAGCGATGAGGAAATCTTTTTGTGAGATTGAGCCATAGGGAGGTTGTAAATATCCACAGCTTCCTGTGAATATTTTGTGAATTCATACTAACACTTCATAGTTTCTACACATACTAAATCTATAATAAAAGATGTTTTAGACACTGACTCAGTCATGTATATATGGTCTTGATGCAATGGAAAGGAGTGATCCCGAATATGAAGGGAATTGTAAAATGGTTTAGTCAAGACAAGGGATTTGGATTTATACGTTCGTATGATGGTGAGGATGTGTTTGTTCATCTGCGGGAAGTGAAGAAAAGCGGAATGCGTCTTCTGGATCAAGGCCAACGGATTGAATTTGAGGTACGAAAGAATGAAAAAGGTAAGTTTGCGGTAAACCTTGTTAATTTGTGGCCGGTCTGATCCGCTTTCAATGTCATTATGCAACAGTATTGAATGCGTAGGAATCAATTAACAGCTGGAGGTTTTGGTATCGATGATTGGCCCGACCTTATTCACAATTGCGGGATTTCCGATTCGCACGTTTGGACTTGGAGTGGCTTTGGCCTTCTTACTTGGATTAGGACTGGCAAGGCGTCAGGCCAAACTGGAAAAGATCAATCCAGAGTTGGTTTCTGACTTTACTTTGTATGCGGTGGTAGCCGGTGTCCTAGGAGCTCGTCTATGGGAAGTGGCGTTTACCTGGGAAAATTATGCGGTGAATCCTATTAGAGTGTTGGCGATCTGGGAGGGTGGGCTGTCCATACAAGGCGGTGTCCTTGGCGGCATCCTTGTCGGAATTTGGTTTGCCAAAAAGCATCAAGTGTCGGTATGGAAATTTGCAGACATTGTAGCTCCAGGGCTGATTCTGGGGATGGCAATTGGCCGATTCGGGGACTTTCTGACGGGAGATGACTTCGGGATCGTTTCCGAAACATTCGGAGTGGTTTATCCGCCCGGTACAATCGCATATCAAGTAAACGGACCTGTCCCATTAGTGCCGACTGTTCTGTTTGAATCGATTGCCGATTTGCTGATCATGGGAGTATTGTTGACGTTGCGAAAACGGAAGCCGTATGATGGGGTCCTGTTCCTGCTGATGCTAATCTTCTATTCTGTCGCCCGTTTTTTGCTAGAGTTTCTTCGGGGAGACAGCTTGCGCACATTTTTCGATCTGCGCACCGCCCAGGTTGCAAGTGTCGTGACCGTATTGATCGCTCTAGGATTCATGGTGGGCAGAAAAATGCAGAATAAATCGAGACAAGCCTGTTAAATCGGGTCGATTTCGCCAATCACTATAAAACGATTGTAACAACGGCGTACAAAACGGCGTCAATCCCAGCGGCCATCAACGCCGATTTCAGCTTGCACTCGGAATCACTTTAAGACAGGCAAATCAAGGATTTTGGCCACTGTGACAGTGGTATCGCTGAACGGTGATGTGAAAATGTCCCCTGGCAAACACTGCACCAATAACAAGGGGAAGAGGGTGCAGGCCACTTCAACAAATCCTTTAATTCCTCCTGATATTTTGATCAGATTGATCAGACCGGAAAAGACGTAGAGAAAAATAATAATCTTAATGCTGTTTTCCCCGGTCAAACTTGTTACGATATAGTCCAGCATTTTTTGCACACACCAAGCACGGATAGTTCGATCAAGTATGACCCTGTCAATAATCCCAGTGTTAAGCCAAGAAGACTTGCCTGGTTCATATCGTAACCGGAATGACGATGAGAAAAGGGATGACCGATATCCAATTGACTTCCATTATGTTTACACCCGCTTTTTGCTGTGTCAAAGTTGGTTACATTTAGAATGGCAAACGGAGCAAGGGCTATCCTTTAAACTTCTGTCGAATTTGAAACGACGCCTCGACCCTTAAATCATTCCTGTCAGTTCGGCAATCCCCAATGCAATCATAACAACGCCCGTCATGGTATCGGTAGGAAAACGCCGGTGATTGCGCCCGCAACGTAGAACGGGTTATTGAAAATATGGAGGGTGTGCGTGAAGCGCAGGTTGTCTTTAGCACCACAAAAATGACGGTGATCCACACAGTCGATGTGCCTGCTTTGAGCAAGACGGTCGATCAAATGGGCTACCGTGCGAGTCTGGTCGAGACGACCTTGAAAAAGCCGGGAGTCGATCTGCCGGGTCCCCTTTCCGATTTTATGATCTTCGGTATGGATTGCGCCGATTGTGCGGTAAATGTGGAAAAGCGTCTGGTGAAGCTGGGAGGGGTCATGGATGCAACTGTTAATTTCTCCACTTCCGAGCAACAGGAGCTGGGTCGCACTGCGATGCTTGTTTCCGATGAATCAAACGTGATTGGTTTGAACGCAGTGGCCGATGTGGTTCGGGAAGAAAGTACAACAGCCATCCGTCTTCTGAAACAGTCTGGAATCAACCATTCCATCATGTTGTCGGGAGACAACGAACGCACAGCGAAAGCGGTTCGGGCCCAGGTTGGAGTGGATGAACATTACGGGGAAATGCTGCCCGATCAAAAATTGGTGCGTATCGAACAATTGAAGGATCGGTAGCAACGTGTCGCCATAGTCGGGGATGGCATCAACGACGCTCCTGTTTGGCAAGAGCCGATATCGGAATTGCGATGGGCGGAGCGGGCACAGACACGGCGCTCGAAACGGCCGACATTGTGCTGATGTCCGATGATCTGAGCAAACTCCCGTTCACCGTCCGGCTGAGTTGCGAGGCGCTGGCGATTATCAAGCAAAATTTATGGTTCTCGCTGTTGGTAAAGGCCGTATTTCTAGTACTCACTGTGATCGGGCTTTCCAATATCTGGATGGCCGTCTTTGCTGATACGGGCGCTGCCATGATCGTGCAAACAGCATGCGTTTGATGAAGGTGGGAGTGTCAGAGAAAACAGGAGTCAGCGTCCCGGGGTAATACCTGTGTCACTGGTATTACCCCGTCTCGGAATTCGGGAGTAAGCATAACTCGGCTGCGGCATAGATAGCGATCTAAGAGGGGTGCGGGAATTTCTGCACCTCTCTCATCTTACAACCTCACTGGGCATTCGTTATCGGGGTTTTAGGGAAGCATATGTACATACAGTAACCTCGGTCGAATTCGAGAAGGAGGATTTATTGATGAACAACGAAAAACCGCATGACCATCCTGACCACAAACATGATCATGGTCATAACCACGACCACGACCATTCGCACGCTGGGGGCCATGTGCATGTTGCACACGATAAACTAAAAAGAGGCATCTTCTTGGGCTTTCTGATATTGGCCGTGGAGGTCATCGGCGGCATCTGGGCGAACAGTTTGGCGCTATTGACTGATGCCGCCCACATGCTCACCGATGTGATGTCTCTGATTGTGGCTTATTTTGCAATGCGTGCCGCAACAGCACCTCCCTCCAAGATCATGACATACGGCCGTCATCGGATCACAATCTTAGCTGCGCTATTCAACGCTTTAACCTTGATCGGTATTGTTTTTTATGTCGGGGCAGAAGGGTATAAACGACTGTTGAATCCACAACCGGTTGAAGGGCCTATTTTATTTATTGCGGCGGCCATTGGGGTTGCGGTGAATCTCTACATAGGTCTTGGTCTGCGGGATCAATCGGACAATGTCAATATCAGAAGCGCCATGCTTCATGTGCTTGGGGACGCAGTAGCCTCCGCCGGTGTAATTGTCGCAGGGATCATTATGTACTTTACCGGGTGGTACATTGTCGATCCGATCTTGAGCTTCTTTATTGCACTTTTGGTAGCAGTCAGCGCATGGCGTGTATTGAAAGAAACCTACATTGTGCTGATGGAAGGCACACCAGCAGGGATCGACTTTGACAAAGTGGTGGAAACCATTCGATCCATTCCTGGAGTCAAGGAGGTCCATGATCTGCATATTTGGAGTTTAACCTCCAACCGTAACGCCATGAGTGGACATATCGTCGTGGATGGGGGCATGACTGTCAGGAAAACGCAGGAGATTATACGGAAATTAGAGAAGATAGTAGCGGAACAATTCCGGATTGGACATGTTACCATCCAGGTAGAAGATGATGAGCACCCCCATGACGACATGTTTGCGATTGATCGGGATTGGAAGCATTGAACGGGGGACTGTTGAAAAGCACAGTTACAGGATTCCCTTTATGTAGGGCGTTGGAGGGATTACACTTTTGATACAGGACCTGCTTTTGCGATTCATTGCTGTTTATGGATACATCGGATTATTTTTTGCTCTAGTCTTTGGAATTATAGGACTTCCTTTGCCGGATGAACTGTTAATGATGTTCTCCGGGTTTTTGGTTTCGAAAGGAGAGCTCCGCTATGCTACCACTGTGCTGGTTTCGCTCTCCGGAAGCATGATCGGGATGTCCCTCAGTTTTTGGATCGGGTATCGATATGGGATGCCTGTTCTTCAGAAACACGGCCGAAAAATTCATTTAACACCCGAAAAACTTGAAAAAGCGGAACGTTGGTTTCGTCGATTTGGTAAATGGACAGTGACCTTTGGGTACTTTTTTCCCGGTATTCGCCATGTAACTGCGTTGTTCGCCGGGATCAGCAAGTGGTCCTACGGAACGTTTTTGCTTTATGCGTTGCCGGGCGCACTGATTTGGGTCTTCACTTTCATCCCCCTCGGGATTCACTTGCAAGAAGATTGGCGCACTGTTGCAGAAATTGTCCGAAAATTTACGTGGGGGATAGTTATTGTTGTGGTGGTTCTGACCCTAGTCGGGTGGAGAATACAAAGGCGGTTAAAAAAGCGGAGTGTCGGATAATTTTTTCGACGAATCCCTGATCGCTCCTCAACAGGGAAATTCTATATTGGTGATTCTCTTTTTTCTTCATGGGGTCCCGCCAACATTACGCGAAAATATACACTAAGACATTTTCCACCAGAAAGAAGCCGGTTTTTCCTAAGGGAATCAGCGGCTTTTTTTCTATTGTATCCGATTGATTACTTCTAATGACGAGGAGCCCACAACATCACAGTGACTCCCAGAAGGCAGATAAGAGATCCAATCCAATTGTCCGACGACACAAAGATGTAAATATAATTTTTCGCAAAAAAACCTTATAAATCAACAGAGTTAGCTCAGATATTAACATTATTGTGTCGCAAAATTTTGCGACACAATAATATACACATGACAGTTTTGCGACAGAAAATTATATAAACTAGCGGAAGAAGGGCATATCTGGGGTCCCGCCAACATTTAAAAAAATATGCTTCCTAATACATTTTTACCAGTCGACCACAAAGGAAAAGTAGTTTACATATAAGCAATAGGTCTTCGGAGACATGTATAGGTTGAGATACTACAGACTGAAGCCCCAATTATGGAGATATAGCCTTGAATTCTAAAGTCAGTGTACTAAATGTGCTGGCTTTTTTTCTTGGTTGACTATATCCCCCCTAGGGGGATATTATGGGGTGAAGGAGTTGAGAAAACATGGAACGTCACGATCACCCACATAATCATCGAAAACAAGTCGTTAACCGGTTAGCTCGTATTGAAGGCCATATACGAGCAATTAAAGAAATGGCTAAAGAGGGTCGGGACTGTCCGGATCTCCTTTTGCAATTAGCTGCGGTTCGCTCTGCTCTGGATAGCTGCGGAAAGCTGATTTTGAAGGATCATTTGGAAGGCTGTGTGATTGAGGCGGCAAAATCGGGAGATGAGCAAGAGGTACTTAAGCAGTTAGCGGAAGCATTGGATAAGTTCATTCGATAGACAGGAGAATTTCGGTGGACGCAGGAGAATTTGTTCAAGATACTAATCGCGAGAAAAAGAACAAATGGAAAGTGATTCTCGCTTTAGCTCTCCCCATTATGGGTGAGACTTTTTTTCAATCGATGGTCGGATTCGTCGATACTTACTTCGTTTCCAAGCTTGGACTTGTTGAAGTCGCAGCCGTGGGCGTAACCAATGCCATTCTACAAGTTTATTTTGCCATCTTTCTCGCTTTAGGGGTGGCAAGTACCGTAATGATTGCAAATCAGGTCGGGGAGGGAAATGTCCCGCGGGCCCGTCATATAGCTAAGCAATCGATCTTGTTTGCAAGCTGGATAGGATTGATTTTTGGCGTAATAACGTTTGTTTTTGCTAGTCCTATTCTGAAAATGATGGGTGCTGCAGAAAATGTGCTTGCCCCGGCTGTCATTTACTACCGCACGGTAGCGACACCCTCAATTTTCATCTCGCTTATGTTTATCTTAGGTAGTCTCTTGCGGGGGACAGGAGATACAAAATCCCCGATGAAGGTAAGCCTCTGGATTAATTTATTGCACATCGTTTTAGATTACATTCTGATTTTTGGTATAACAGGATTCGGTGCCCTTGGATTATTCGGAGCCGGTTTGGCCTCAGTGATTGTGAGGGTACTCGGAGTGTTGCTGCTGTGGAGGGCTCTTCGCAAACATGAGATAGGAGCATTTACACTCGTGGACTGGAGCATAGACAAGGAGTTAACCAAAAAGTTTCTTCATCTTGGCGGTCCAGCAGCGGGTGAACGACTGAGTATGAGAATTGGACAAGTGATTTATTTTGGGATGATCCTTAGAATGGGCACTTATACGTATGCTGCTCATCAACTTGCCGGCAATTTTACGATATTTGGTTATATGGCAGGCTATGGATTGGCCACTGCTGCAACAACACTAGTCGGGCAGAGTTTAGGTGCCGGAAAGCATCACGAGGCACGGGAATATGCGAAAGCCTCCACCTTAATTGGCATAGTTCTCTTAACTGCTATTGGCGTATTAGTCTACGGATTGTCGTCATGGTACATTCACTACTTTACTGTTGAAACCACTGTTATCAATCAAGTACGAGTAGCTTTAGGAATAGACGCTTTTAATCAACTTGGACTTGCCATAGTGCTCGTTTTGACAGGAGTATTGCAAGCTGGTGGAGACACCAAGTTTCCAATGTATACAACCACAATCGGAATCTGGCTGTTTCGCACGCTTGGGGTTTATATTTTGGGCGTATACTTTGGCTGGGGACTTGCTGGCGTTTGGATCGCCATCGGCCTCGACAATTATCTACGATCCGTACTGTTATACTTGAGATTTCGAACAGACCGCTGGATACAGATAACCAGCTAAGATACAAACTAAATTTAATCTGTTGTTGTTCCTTAGCGGGAACTTTTTCAAGAAGGAGATAAGTTGATGTTGTTTGCTATATGGCTATTTTTTATTGCTGGATTGGCCGAAATCGGTGGGGGTTATTTGGTGTGGTTATGGTTAAGAGAAGACAAGCCAATTTGGTATGGGATATTAGGTGGGCTTATCCTTGTTTTATACGGCATCATCCCAACGCTTCAAAGTTTCCCCAACTTCGGTAGAGTATACGCTGCTTACGGCGGTGTGTTTGTAATCCTCGCTGTGTTTTGGGGTTGGTGGGTCGATAGAAAAACTCCTGACTTATATGATTGGATTGGAGCGCTTATTTGTGTAATTGGTGTATCCGTGATGCTGTGGGCTCCTCGTCATTAATACTCCACACCGAAAGCTGTAAAAAGCTCGCCAACTTTAGCCAAAATAATCTGGTGCCCTATAGAGTACAAAAGCTTGAATTTTACTTGTAGTATCTGTTTTAGCGTATATTTTCGTTTGTTAAAATGTTGAGGGTACCCCTGAATGTATATGGAATTGGCTGTCGGTTCGGAAATATGTTTCTTAGTGACAAGAGACGATACAATGCGTTCTTAGTCAATTCAAGTTAAAGAATCTCCTATCGCTTTTTCCTGATGAGGTTCTTTAAACGACCCTCTTTCATCATTCTCGTTCATTTGCTTGAGATATTTTAGATAAGATTCTTTCACGGACGGGTTTTCCTCAAAAAAGCGAACGAGAGTCGAAATGCAGAAGGCTGTATGCTTACCGATGTGATGCTCGATTCCTTCGACTTCTTGATAAATGTTTTCCTCATAAACACCGATTGTCCGTAAAAAAGTCTCCAATAACTGATGCTTTTCAGCCAGTGACTTTGCCACTCTCTTTCCTTTAGCTGTCAAAGTGATACCACGGTATCTTTCATACATGCAGAATCCTTTTTCATCGAGTTTCTGTACCATTTTTGTTACAGCCGGAGAGTTTACATTAAGTGAGGCTGAGATATCTATAACGCGAGCGTACCCTTTCTCTTCGATCAAGAGATAGATCTTCTCTAAATAATCTTCCATGGTTGGAGTTGGCAAGATGATTTCCGCCTTTCGTAGCGAAGTGAATTTTTATTATAGTACGAATCCTGGTCCATTACCATTAGCCAGTAGAAAAAGGGAGGGATTTCATGTCTTCCTCCGTTGATCACCTTGTAAAAAGTTATTTGATCGACAATTTGGCTACCATGCCAGCCTCTTTATGTCCCGCCAAAGTACACGAAGTTTCCAGGATCATTGATTGTTCAGCAACAAATGTAAGTGTTTCCTTTTGACCGGGAGCAAGTGTACTCGTTTTCAAATTCAGTCCACGAATCACAAAATCATGAGGATATCCACCTTGATTGACAATAGAAAGATGGACTGTTTCCCCTTTATCCACGGTTATGTCCCTAGGAGATATTTCCCATTCCTTCAATCGTATTTCGACATGAATTCCATCTTTGTCTTTTTTTTGGGCGGATGAAAATGAACCTTTGAACAAATACAAAGCTAAAACTGCAAGCACAGCAAAAAAGAACACAAATATAAGACGCGCATAATTTTGTTTTAACAGCATGAACTATCCCTCCAATGGTGTAAACGATAATATTTTCACTAAGGACAACTTTTTCACCTGAGCAATATATTTTTCCCTTATCTAAATTATATGGAATCGATCAAATGTTGGCTACTTGTCTTACACAAAAATTGTTCTGACAAGAGCCTATGGTGCTACATATAGTTTAAACTCAAAATCAAGTGTCTTTGGGAAAAGCTTGCGAAAGTTAAACGAATAGCTAGACTTTTTGAAATAGACAAGAAGTTTCCTTTGCGAAAAAGTTTTTACTTTACAAAAATAATGTAGCCTTATACAATTAAAGTTGTGTAAGGGAAAAAAACTTTCATGGGACAAAATTTTCGAGTCAAATTGTAAGTAACACACATACTTCGAAGAGCGTTTATCAGGAGGGTATGAACACATGAAAGAGGAGAAATCTCTCACGCGTCGCTCCTTTTTAAAAATAGGAGGGCTTGGAGCTCTGGGGGTTGCTGCTGCAAGCCTGCTTCCAGGGAGATGGCAAGGGGAAGTTAGTGCAAACGGAACCCATACGGGTTCTAATCAAGATCACAATGCTCATAATGGAGCTGGAGCTCATGGTACCCCGTCCTTATCAGGACCTTATGATCCGAAGGTGGGAGGACTTGATCCCGGCCGTTTCCTTACTTCCTTCGATTACGGGACAGTATCAAAGACCGCTGATGGCAGAACGGTCAGGGAATACCAGATTGTTGCAGAAGATAAGGAAGTTGAGATTGCACCCGGTGTGAAGTTTCCGGGATGGGTGTTCAACGGCCAAATTCCTGGCCCGACTTTGCGCTGCACAGAGGGAGATCTTGTAAGAGTCCATTTTACCAACAAGGGATCGCATCCGCATAACATGCATTTTCATGGAATTCATCCGGCTGAAATGGATGGACTTGATCCAATTCCTCCCGGCGGTACGTTTGTGTACGAATTCACTGCAGAACCATTTGGTGTGCATCTTTATCACTGTCATGTACTACCATTTAAAAAGCACATCAACCGTGGACTCTATGGAACGTTTATCGTGGATCCGAAGACGCCGCGTCCTGAAGCACATGAGATGGTCATGGTCATGAACAGTTATGATCTGGACGGAGACGCAGAAAACGAGTTCTATACGGTGAACGGAGTTGCATTCTATTACCATGCCAATCCGATTGAAATCAAAAAAGACGAACTTGTACGCATTTATTTGGTTAACATGACCGAGTTTGATTTACTTAACTCGTTCCACCTGCACGGGAACCTGTTCCACTATTATCCGACTGGCACCAGTCTGACACCGTCTGAGTTAACTGATACGATCATGTTGGCCCAAGGCCAACGGGGGATTCTTGAGTTCAAGTACAAATTTGATGGAAAGTACATGTTCCATGCACATGTAAGTGAATTTACCGAACTCGGCTGGGCTGGGTTCTTCCAGGTAAAATAGGGGGTGGAATCGATGCAGAACAGAGGTCTTTGGATTGCCCTCGGATTGCTGCCGTTAATTTTATTGGCCGGACTCATTGGAGTATTCGTTGTTAAAGGAACCGGCATTGAAGCGGAGCCTGCTGCTCCTGTTGAAGTCGTTGAGTTTCAAAAGGTTGTGCTGACTCCCGGTTCGTTTGACATTACACTTCGGAACAGCGGACCCGGAGAAGTGACCGTTGCGCAAGTGATGGTGGATGACGCAGTTTGGAACGGTACTGTCACTCCCAGTCAGACGATTCCAAGATTGGGCACAGCCCAGTTGCAGATTCCTTATCCTTGGGTGGAAGGAGATCCGTATGAGATCAAGCTGATCACCAGCAACGGACTGATTTTTACACACGAAATTCCTGTTGCGACAGCCACTCCTGAAATGAATGGTGAAACCCTCTGGAGCTATGGTTTGGTTGGGCTATATGTAGGTGTCGTTCCTGTCGCACTTGGTCTGCTCTGGTTCCCGTTTGTACGTCGGCTCGGTAAGCAGGGAATGCACTTTCTCCTGGCCATTACAATCGGTTTATTGATATGGTTGCTCGTTGATACAACATTAGAAGCTTGGGAAGAAGCGGCAGAAGCTCCCGTTGGACTCTTTGCTCAACCGTTAGTTGTACTGATCGCCTTTGGGACATTTCTTCTGCTGCAGCGATTGGGAGAGTCGGGAGACAACAAAGCTTCAGGTCTTCGACTTTCGTTCCTGATCGCATTGAGCATCGGGTTGCACAACCTCGGTGAGGGGTTGGCGATTGGTTCATCGTTTGCAGCCGGGGAAGCTGCGTTGGGTACATTTTTGATTATCGGTTTCACCTTGCACAACATCACTGAAGGACTGGGGATTATTGCTCCCCTTGCTAATCAGCGACCACCGTTTCGCTATTTTGTATTGTTAGCATTATTGGCGGGAGGTCCGGCTATTCTGGGTACCTGGATTGGGGGAGCAGCTGTATCACCACTCTTTATTGCCATTTGCTTAGCAATCGGTGCTGGTGCCATTTTGCAAGTAATTGTAGCGGTTAGTCAATTTATGCGGAAAGAGGTTACTTCTACAGTCAATTGGCTGTCTTGGTCGAATCTTTCCGGAGTAGGTCTCGGTATAGCCATTATGTATATCACCAAAGTGTTTATTTAAATTAATCTCCAGAAGGAGTGAGTACGGTGCTCAGTAGTATTGGAATTCCCGGATTGATTTTGATTTTGGTGCTGGCACTGATCATATTTGGACCAAGTAAGCTGCCGGAATTGGGGCGTGCCTTTGGCTCGACGTTAAAAGAGTTCAAAAACTCGACCAAGGAATTAACCGCTGATTTGGAATTTGAAAGGGATAAGAAGGATCTCAAGTAGGAACGATAACACAGATCCAAAAACAACCTCTATCAGGTTAAGAAAGAAATACAGAAAATTGAATTCGGGGATCATTCCCCGATTTTTTTTACAATCACTCAATTAACATGAACAGAAACGTAGTTTATTTCGGTAAAGGGATGTCCCAAAAGTGGAAATTCTGCTGGAGGAACAGCCCTTTTTTATGCAGTTTATTCTTTGTTTATTTTTTAGAGGTCAGGATAGGGGATAACCCTTACCTTCGGCAACCCTCATTGTTTCGGTTTAACTTCTATGGGTGGGTGAAATAATATTTGACCATTGGTGAACAAGGGCATAATAATGAAGGATTTGGTAGAAGGTATGCATAGGGGCAACATCAGGAGGATGTCTACGTTATGCGGAATGGAATGATCTCAACCGAACATCTGGTCTTAATCATAATGGGCATCATTATGGGAACTGCAGCCAGGTTTTTTAGCTTGAAGGAGGATTATCGCCAATATCCTACATATCCAAACGGCTATTTGATTCACTTGGTGACCGGATTCGTGGCTGCCTCTTTGGGAGCAGTGGCCGTCCCTGCGATCATGACCAAAAATTTTGTGGCAGTAACTTTTCTGTCTCTTGAAATCCAACAGTTTCGCGATGTCCGAAAAATGGAACGCGGAAGCTTGAAAGACTTGGAGAATACCGAATATACACAGCGTGGCGACGCTTATATCGATGGGATAGCAAAGACATTTGAAGCAAGGAACTACTTTGCCTTGCTCGTGGCACTGGCCACAGGAATCGGTTTTCAGGTAATCGGCATTTTTACAGACAGGTTAGAAATTCAGATCCCTACAGGTGTATGTGTTGGACTTCTCGTTTTTTTTCTGGTGAAGCGATTTTCAAAAGGCAAAACTGTTGGCGATATAGCCACAGTAACTCCAGCAACAGTACAAATTAAAAACAATCAGCTCTTTGTGAATGACATATTCGTCAGTAATTTGGTGGGTACAGACAACGCACAGAAAATGATTGAAAAAGAAGGATTAGCCGTTTTGATTCAACCAAATGAGAATCACTACCGTATTACGCTCGATAATTATGGTCAGCGGCAAGCAATTTTGTTTGAAGTAACCAGAGCTTTGGGAGTCAAGCGCTATGCATTCACTCGAAAGGAATATGTAGAAGGAAATATTGTTGTTGCGTTGGTTCCGATCATACGTGAGATAGATGCTTTTGTGGAAGTGGTTAAGAACACTCCTTTATTGGAGAATACAAAGAAAAGCCATTCTGTCTTAAAAACCAATCTGATAAAGAAAGGTACTTCCTGATGCAAAGAAGCGTTGTGAACCAAAATTATCAAATCCTAGCAATAATAACCACCGATGAATCGATTGTTAAAAACGGGAAAGCGAGCATGTTTGTTTGTAAGGACGAAGAGGAACAAAAGACCATCATGCGAGAAGTCGCTGTTGCTTTAAAAGCCGATGTGGTCAGGTTATCTAACGGAGTTTATCTGGTTGTGAAGGGATAAGAATTCGGCTTCCTTTGTTAAACTTTCGCTGTTTAGTAACAATTTCCGTTGTTTTATGTAACCTTTCCAGCTTATTTTCCTGCTACAATAGGAATGTTGAGTCCGATAGGGGGAGGAGGTAAGCGATTTGAGAAAGGGATTGGCAGTTTCTTTGTTTGCAATACTTATCGTTGCAGGCTGCAGTTCGAACTCTTCACCTACAACTTCAATTAATTCGAAAAATGCGGCCCTTCCCGATTACGTGAATAAATCGTCTGCCCTGGTCCAAGAAACTTATGTGATGGCTGCCCAGAACCCCGATGTCCTTGCAGCCGTTCCATGTTACTGCGGTTGTGGAAAGACGGATGGGCACCAGAGCAATTTGAATTGCTTCGTGAAAAACATAGGCCCCAACAAAGAAGTGCTGGAGTGGGACCCCATGGGGGTTGGCTGAAACATTTGTGTAAATATCGCACGTGATGCGGTACAACAAAAAGCGGAAGGCAAGTCATTAAAGGAAATTCACAATTACGTTATAGGAAAATACGGCGCGAGTGGAGAACCGACTCCTACGCCAGCTCCTCAATAGAGTATAAGAAATAGCTATCGGATCTTACGTCTGATAGCTTTTTGTTGTCACGAGATTGTTCATAACAATAGCCCGAAAGAGTCATTTCTTCAATCAGCTCTTTTGATAAATTAAAAAATGGTTGTTAGTGAAAGTATTAAAGGCAGGAGTGAATTTATATGATAAAGAAAATGTTCCTTTTCTTTGCAGTTATTTTTTCACTTGTTTCTTCAACCGCATTGGCTCATAGTGCCCTTGAAAGCTCGACGCCGAAAAACGGCGATGTGATGGAAAAGGTCGATGAGGTCCTATTACAGTTTAATACAAAGATTGAGCCTTCCAGCACTTTAACTGTTAGAAATGACAAAGGAGAAACGGTCTCTGTTCATGCAACCCGGTTGGATGAAAAAACATTGAAGGGATCTTTTTCCGAGGCTTTACCGAACGGGACGTACACAGTGAAGTGGAAAATTGTCGGCAGCGACGGCCACCCGATCGAAGGGAATTACTCCTTTGTGGTTAAACGATCGGAAGAAAAACAAGAATCCGGCATGCAATCGGCAAACCGTCAGCCTGACACCATCAAACAACAAGAAACAACTTCAAATGATGAACAAAAGGAAAGCCCACAGAAATCTTCTATGAGAGTTATATGGCTCGCAGCGGTTTTGGCGATTTTCGCTCTGACCGGATTCTGGTGGATCATGCGAAAGAAAGGTAAGTAAATGGTAATGTCAGTGAAGCGCTATTGTATTTGAGTTTTTCTATATTGATCGGAGGATTAATCAGCAGTTTAGTACCGAAAGGAAAAATGCCGAAGATTCACATCCCTAAAGCTTTGATGCTGCTTTGCGTTTTGGCCGTTGCGGTTTTGTCATTTTTTCCGGTTCTCAAGATTATAGTATACTTTGCCGATGACCTTGGAATTTGGACAACAGTTAATGCAGTATTATTCTCTTTTGAAACGGGAAAAGCATGGTTGTGGACGCTAGGTTTGTCAGCCAGCCTGTTTGCCATTTTACTCACCAATAATTTGAATGAAAGTCCCAAAGCATTGTTATATTTGTCTTTGGCGCTTGTGCTCTCCATGATTCTTGCTCTTGCATGGGGTGGACATGCAGCCTCATTAAACAAATGGGGTGGATTTGCAGCGCATACGGCTCATTTTTTGGCGATTAGCGTTTGGATTGGAGTCATGTTTGTCATTGGGTGGTTTCGAAAGAACCAAGAAAATTGGTTGGAATTTCTCAAATGGTATACGCCACTGGCCGTTGTTTGCCTGTTCGTTACGATTGTTGCCGGACTATTTATGATGGAATTTATAGTTCCCTCCTATTTTCAGTCATGGATGATTTCGTACGGTCAGGCCTTGCTGATTAAACACTTGTTAATTGTTCCGCTGGTAACTTTTGCTCTCATTAATGGATTTCTAATCAAGAGAAGACTTCAAAAAGAACCGGCATTTGATCCGTCCAAGTGGGTAAGAGCGGAAAGTATCGTTGCTTTGGCGATCTTCGGTATAACCGCCTATATGGGACAACAAGAACCGCCTCATACATTGACTCCATCTTTGCCGGTTGAGCAAGCATCGCCGTGGTTCTTAACCTTGTATCAAGGGATGTTTAACCCCGCGAAGGAATTGGGATTGTCATTTAATGAAACGAGTTTTATTCTGGGGTTTGTCGCCCTGCTGTTCTTAATTCTCATCCTGCTTGCTTACCTTAAAAAAATTCCAACCTATTTCGCGGTTGGAATGAGTGTGTTATTTGTTGCCGCAGGTTATCTTTCCCTGATGACGGCTCTACAATGACCGACAAATTTCCCTGACACTGAAACATGTAAGGGAAATTTTCTTTTGTGTGAACTCAGGTTATATATGAACAATTGATCATATATTGACACGCAGGAAGAAACACGATACATTAAAATCAAATATATGAACAGTTGCTCATATGTTTTTCTGGAGGGAGGAGTAATCATGAGTTGTAACTCAGATGATCAACGAGTGATCCGCGATCAGGAGACGGACTGTTGTGATGTCACAATCATTCATGACGAAACAGTAGAAAAAATACGTCAAGTACAGATGAACGAAGATCAAGTGACGGAACTGGCGTCAATCTTTCAAGCGTTGGGGGACCCAACCAGGGTACGCATCATCCACGCACTAATAAAAGCCGAAATATGTGTATGTGATTTAGCGGCTGTCTTAGAAATGACCCAGTCAGCAGTTTCTCATCAACTTAGATACTTAAAGAACTTGCGTATCGTCAAAAGGCGCAAAGTCGGAAGAACTGTGTATTACAGCATTGACGATGAACATATCTTAACCCTTTTTGAAACCGGGCTTGAACATGTGTCTCATCGCTAGATGGGGAGGGAAGAAACATGAAACATTCTCATGCGCATTCTCACGGTCATGACTGCTGTTTGCATGAGGAAGAACAACATTCTCCGGTATCAGGCGAGTGTTGTTCACATGGTGCTCACAAACACAATGTAACATTGGAATCCCATTGCCGAGACGGCTGTTGTGAGCCTCACAAAGAGGGAGTCCTTGTGCAACTTCCTGTTCTCTCAGATGAAAAACAGGGGATTACGGAACCGTTATCACCGAATGAAGCGCACTCAGTTTTCATTATCGAGGGAATGGATTGCGGTGAGTGTGCACGAACGGTTGAAAGAGTTGTCGGTAAATTAGAAGGGATCCGTAAAATACAAGTCAATTTCAATACAACAAAAATGAGTGCGGTTCATACCGTTGATGTTCCGATTATCATTAAAACAATTGAGCAAATAGGGTACCGAGCGAGTCTGGCGGAAACTACGCTCGGGGGTAACGGCTTGAATCAGCCTGTAAAGACATCCGAGTTTGCGTTATATGGTATGGATTGCGCCGATTGTGCAGCCAACGTTGAGAAACGACTCTCAAAAGTTGAAGGTGTTGTTACGGCGACAGTAAATTTTGGTGCATCTAAGCTTAGGGTCATTCATACCTGTTCTGTTGAACGAATCATAAAAGCTGTTGATGAAGCCGGATATCGTGCGGAATTGCAGGGGCAGGCAAAGGCTCAGGAGAACGTGAGTTACTGGGAAAAGCACAAACGAACCATCTTGACTGCAATTTCCGGAATCGCATTAGGCATGGGGTTCTTATTTGAATATGGCGGGTTTGCGGAGAGTATTGCCGTTTCCTGTTATATGTTTTCCATGATTCTGGGAGGTTATTATGCAGCACGTTCCGGTTGGTATGCGTTAAAATCCCGTACGCTCGACATGAACTTCCTGATGACCGTCGCCGCAATAGGTGCGGCTGCGATCGGTCAGTGGTCAGAAGGGGCGACTGTTGTCTTCTTGTTCTCTGTGGGGAACTGGTTGCAAGCGATGACGATGGAGCGAACCCGTCGGTCGATCCGGTCTCTCATGGATTTGGCTCCCAAAGAAGCTTTAGTAAAGCGTGACGGCCGAGAGATCAAACTCCCTTTGTCGGAAGTAAACATTGGCGACATCGTGATAGTTCGCCCCGGTGAACGTCTCCCAATGGACGGAATCGTTCTTAGAGGCAGTTCAACTGTCAACCAGGCTCCTATTACAGGTGAATCAATCCCTGTGTTAAAGCAGGAAGGAGAAGAAGTCTTTGCCGGCACCATTAATGAAACGGGGGCTCTGGAATTCAGGGTTACAAAACGGGTGGAAGACACAACCTTAAGCCGAATTATTCATCTGGTCGAAGAGGCGCAAGCGCAAAAGGCTCCTTCCCAACAATTCGTTGATAAATTTGCCCAATACTACACACCCGCTGTCGTTCTGTTGGCTGCTTTAATTGCGGTAGTTCCCCCATTTTTCACTGGGGATCCGTTTAGGGATTGGGTATACAGAGCACTGGCACTTTTGGTGATTGCTTGTCCATGCGCCTTGGTGATTTCCACTCCGGTTTCGATCGTTGCGGCTATCGGGAACGCGGCCAAGCAAGGTGTCCTCATAAAAGGCGGAGCGTTTTTGGAACAGATGGGGGCTATCCAAGCGATTGCATTTGATAAAACCGGCACATTGACAGAAGGCAAGCCTAAAGTTGTGAATGTCGATGTGTTTGAGAACATTTCCAATGTCTCTTTACTCGAAATTGCAGCCGCCATCGAGTCCCGATCGGAACACCCATTGGCCAAGGCTATAATGGATGAATACCTTAAACTGGTTCTCCCTAGTGTCGAAGGATTTGTAGCGCTAACGGGCAAAGGGGCCGAAGGAACCGTTAACGGTGTTCTCTACCGGATCGGCAAACCGGCTTGGTTTGATGAACTGGGATATCAATGGCGTGATCAGTTGCAATCGGTAACCGACCAACAAGAGCAAGGGAATACTGTAATTCTTTTGGGGAATGAATCAAAAGTTTTAGGTTTAATTGCAATCTCGGACGTTCTTCGTGAAACAAGCGCCGAAACAATTCGCAGGCTGAAGGAAGCTGGCATTGTCCATACTGTGATGCTGACCGGCGATAACGAAAGAACAGCTAAGGCCATCCAAAAACAAGTCGGTGTGGATGAGTACCAAGGTGAATTGCTGCCTGAACATAAATTACAACGAATTCAGGAATTAAAGCGACGTTTTCAACGAGTGGCAATGGTCGGGGATGGAATCAACGACGCTCCCGCTCTGGCTTCCGCAGATATTGGAATCGCAATGGGAGGAGCGGGGACGGACACAGCCCTTGAAACAGCGGATATCGTTCTGATGTCTGACGATTTGAGCAAACTTTCTTTCACCGTCCGCCTCAGCCGTAGAGCTTTGGCCATAATCAAACAAAATATTTGGTTCTCTTTGTTGGTTAAAGCAGTATTTCTGGTTTTAACTGTTATGGGGCTTTCAAACCTGTGGATGGCCGTATTTGCAGACACGGGTGCCGCGCTTATCGTGATTACCAACGGTATGCGGTTAATGAACACGAGATAACATTTCTAGCGCAACTAAGGGGCCAATCTAAGTAAAAAATTGGCCTCTGATTTATTTAATGGAGTGTATACGAATGCACATAATCGATGTTCTTGTAATTGGTGCGGGACAAGCGGGACTCGCGATGGGGTATTATCTGAAGCAACATGATTTGCCTTTTGTACTGGTGGATGCACACGAGAGAATCGGACATGTATGGCGGCATCGATATGATTCATTGGTTTTATTTACTCCAAGAGCATACAGTGCTTTACCGGGGATGCCTGTTCCAGGAGACCCGGAAGGGTATCCTACTAAAGATGAAGTTGCCCATTATTTAGAGAACTATGCAGATGAGTTCTCGTTACCTATACATCTTCGTACCTGTGTCAAAAAGTTGGAAAAAATTCCGGAGGGATTTCGGGCACGAACGAACCAGGGAACATATTTTTCCAAAAAAGTGGTGATTGCAACAGGACCATTTCAAAAACCGTTTGTTCCATCTTGGGCAAGTGATCTTTCAAACGATGTGTTTCAGGTTCTTCATCCTATCGCAACCCTTCGCAACTTTCGGAAGGTTCGGTGTTGATTGTGGGTGCGGGGAATTCCGGTGCACAAATTGCAGTTGAGCTGTCAAAAGATCGAAACGTTATTTTGTCCATTGGTCATCCCATGAAGTTCTTGCCACTTGAAATAGGAAAAAGAAGCATATTTGGGTGGTTCGATAAGTTAGGAATTTTGAAAACCACTGTTCAATCAAAAACAGGCTCATGGCTAAGCAAACAGAGCGATCCCATTTTTGGACTTGAATTGAAGTCTCTTTTAAAACAAGGAAAGGTTCAATTGAAGCCTAGGGCGTATTCGGCAAACGGACACGAAATCAAATTTATTGACGGAACGAGCTCTCGAGTTAATAACGTCGTTTGGGCAACCGGATTTCGTCCTGACTATACTTGGATCGACATTCTAGGATTGCTTGATGAAAAAGGAATGCCGATCCATACAAGAGGAGTGAGCCCAATTCCAGGAGTCTTTTTCATTGGATTGCCGTGGCAATACCGAAGAGGTTCGGCTCTGCTGGGAGGTGTCGGTTTGGATGCACAATACTTAACCGAACAAATCGTTACAAAGGGAAACGAAGGGAGATAGAAGGATGTATCTCGAGTTGTCTGAAATTCTTTCTTTCTCCGGAGACAAGAGACATGTATGATCAGCTGATAGGTTGGAATTAGACATGGAGAGGGGAGAAAGACATGATCGTATTTGAGGATTCAGTTCTGATCCCAGCCACTCCAGACCGAATCATTGAATGGTTTCTCGAAATGGATGAGAAACAATATTTAGCATGGCATCCAAGTCACATAAAGTTTCGTTGTGTTAGAGGTAAGACGGGTCAAGTAGGATCCACTTGGTATACCGAAGAATATCTTGGTTCCTTTCTATTTGGTTGTTCCTATCGTCTCGAAAAGATAGTGGAAAATCGATCACTAAGATATCGGTGCGGGTTTCCTTACTCACTTCTGGGAGTAATTTGTGAATTCCATTTTAAACAATATGGGGATACATGGATGACAGCTCTCATTAAAATTGGTGGAAAAATTCGGTTCTTGGATCCGCTGATTAAAACGTTTATGTCTCGTTTCATGTTCGAAGAAGACGACTTGCTTCAACACGTGCCGGAAGAGGGACAGTATTTAGTGGATTATTTTTCGGGGAGAAAGAAGTAACGGCTGTTAAATACAGGGCAAACCTTGCTTCTTCATTAAAACTACACATTTTTTCTTTATTTTAGAATGGGGGAGATCGACGGGGAATGAGTGTTACTCTTAAGATTTTAAATTTCGTAAGGGGGGACTGAGAATGAGATTCTCTTGGGATGTCTCTAATGAGTTCAATACGAATCCGAATCGAAGCTCTTCTAGAAATTGGATTGCAACGGTTCTCATTGCGGCTTTGGTTGGATCAGGAACCACCCTGCTAATGGTGCCGACTCTTTTGAAAACAAATCTTCTTAATTTATCGGCTGTAGAAGCGAACGCAGGTGGAAATGTTGAAAGTTCCCGCCAAAGCGTAACAATTAACGTCAACAGTGATATTGTACAAGCAGTAAATAAAGTGAAGCCAGCAGTCGTAACCGTTGTAAATATACGAACAGGCAGTGGGCTGTTTTCTCCAAAAGGTGAGCGTGAGGCCGGTAAAGGGTCGGGCGTTTTGATCGATAGTCAAGGACGTATTGTTACTAACAACCATGTAGTGGATGGAGCAACAGAAGTCGAGGTGGTGCTTAATAACGAAAGTGTTAAGGCGAAAGTTTTAGGAACCGATCCCTATACAGACTTAGCCGTACTTCAAGTCCCAGCTTCTAAAACCAAAGATATTCAACCCGTGGCCCTGGGAAAATCTGAGGCGTTGCAAATTGGCGAACCCGCCATAGCAATTGGCAATCCGTTGGGAGAATTCGACCAGACTGTAACCGTTGGCGTCATCTCTGCTAAGAAGCGCTCTCTCCCGATCCGTGATAAAGCCGGAAATGTTGTCTACGAGCAAACGGTTTTGCAAACCGATGCGGCAATTAATCCCGGAAACTCCGGGGGTGCCTTAATCAATATTGCAGGGGAGCTTATCGGCATCAATTCGGCCAAAATTGCTTCCTCAGGGGTCGAAGGCTTAGGTTTTGCGATTCCAATTGATGAAGCGAAACCCATTATTGATCAGTTGATCAGTTACGGAAAAGTCATTCGTCCTGCGTTGGGAGTAACGATTAGCGGCGAAGTGGAAGACATTCCGGAAAATTATCGAGGTGGGATTCCGGTAGAACACGGAGTGGTGGTCAATAATGCATCGGGTCCGGCAGAGAAAGCAGGGATTCGGAAGGGAGATGTGATTGTACAAATCGATAATAAGGAAATCAAAACGTTTGTGGACCTACGACAGTATTTGTTCAGTAAGAAACCCGGTGATACGGTACAAGTCACTTTTTATCGGCAATCAGAAGAGAAGACTGTAAAGGTTACCTTACAGGAATTACCGCAATAAACAAAGTGGAGGGATTCGCCATGAAACAAATCTGGTATGGAGTTACGGGAGTTGTAGTAGGAGCGGCATTGGTAGGGGGAATCTGGTACTTCAATTCTGCCCAAGCATTGGCCAGTGTAGGGAAAGAAAGCATCACTCGGGCAGAGTTGGTAAAACAATTAGAGAGTGCCGGCGGTAAGCAAATTCTTAAGAGTTTGGTTGACGAAAAGGTTATTCATGAGGCTGCTATAAAATATCAATTGTCGGTTTCTGACAAGGAAATTGACGAGGAATTAAGTCAGTACAAAAAGCAATTTCCGTCAGAACAACAATTTAAGGATACCCTTGCTAAAAACGGTGTTTCGGAAGCGGATCTCAAAGATCGGATAAGAACAAAACTGCTTCTAGATAAACTCGCCACAAAAGACGTAAAGCTCAGTGAGGAAGAAATCAAAAAATATTATGACCAGAATAAGTCCAATCTCAGCGAAAAAGAACAAGTAAAAGCACGTCATATTCTGGTTGAAAAGGAAGACGAAGCAAAAGCAATTCTTGAACAGATCAAGAAGGGCGAGGACTTTGCCAAGTTGGCCAAGGAAAAATCAAAGGATAAGAGCTCCGGGGAAAAGGGTGGAGATCTTGGGTTTTTTGAGCAGGGACAAATGGTCCCTGAGTTTGAGAAAGTGGCATTTACACTAAAAGTAGGAGAAATATCAGAGCCTGTCAAAACCCCATATGGCTACCACATTATTCAAGTGCAGGAGCGGAAAGAAGCTAAGACACCTACATTTGAGGAAGCTCGCTCTAAAATCGAATCGATCTTGAAACAACAAAAGGCGAAACCTGAGGATCAGTTGTTGTCCGAGTTACGCAAAGAAGTAAATGTGCAGATAAAGGAAGACAAATATAAGGACATTCTTGCAGATCAGCCATTTTCTATCCCTGGGCAGTAATGTAAACATGCCTATTTATTTCGAAATTGTAGCAGCAGCAGAAATAATGGATTACGAGTTATTTCAAACAATAAACGGACTGGCGGGCAAATTTTCACTTTTGGATGAGTTGATGAAAGGGCTCACCTTGTATGGTCCTTTCATTTCTGTAGCTGTTCTTGCAGTCTTGCTTCTTCGTTGGAAGATGAAAGAGTTTCTAACAGGAATTCTCGGTTTTGCCGCAATGCTTACGGGACTTGGCATGGATTTTCTCATTGGGGTGTTGTTCTATCGAGGGAGACCATTTGTCGAACATCATGTGAATCTTTTATTGCAACATACGCAAGACTCTTCGTTCCCAAGTGACCATACCACTGCAACGTTTGCCATTGCGTTCGCCGTCTGGAAGTTTAATCAAAAGTTGAGTAGTCTTCTTTTGATTTTGGCTTCAATTATTGGCGTTTCACGAATTTATGTCGGACATCACTACCCAACGGATGTGCTTGGGGGAATCCTGATAGGCTTCCTTTCCGTTAAATTGGTTTTATGGTTATTCAATACGAAAGGATTTTCTGCACCAGTTAAAACCAATGGACAAGCAATTGACAAATAAGTAGAAGATCAGCCCATCTACTTACAGGAGGCATATTAGATGAACACAACTATGTTTGTTGTAGGTCTGCTCGGATTTTTGGGTATCATGTTCTTTATTTATTGGTTTTCCTCGTTTATTGCGAACAGGAAATAGAACCGCAGATCTGATGAAAGGGGGGGATTGATTTTGTCACTCAAAATGACCGCAGCCGAATGGTTTATGCTAAGTTTAACATTCCTTGTTGTGGGTGCAGGATGCTTACCGAGCGCGGCATATAAAGCCATTGGGAAATTCATTGAACGGAAATTTGACAAAAAGAAAGACGATCCTGATAACCAAACCGGTAAAGACGACTGAGTTGCTGGTTCATTAGCCCTTGTAGTTGTTCCAAAGATGGTGTACCAAACTGGTTGAAACGGGGGACGCCTGTGTATAAACCTATCGCAACCT
This sequence comes from Effusibacillus consociatus, assembly GCF_042652925.1. Taxonomy (NCBI): domain Bacteria; kingdom Bacillati; phylum Bacillota; class Bacilli; order Caryophanales; family Alicyclobacillaceae; genus Effusibacillus; species Effusibacillus consociatus. The sequence goes on along the minus strand of NZ_JBHSHC010000149.1, from coordinate 14,552 downwards.
TACTGGGAATCACATTCGTCCTGATCGTTTTACTTCCGGCAGGAATCGTCGGACTTTTTCCTAAGAAAGATCTTTCCGTACAAATACTAGACGATTCAGCAGATGTTATGAAAGTGAAGGTCTATTTAAAAGAAAGCAAAAAAACCATTGAGATTCCGCTTGAGGAGTATGTAAAAGGAGTGGCTGCTTCCGAGATGCCGGTCACCTTTGAAATGGAAGCGTTGAAAGCACAAGCCATTGTTGCACGTACTAATGTGATACGGCGAGTCGAAAACAATCTGTTAACTCCTGAAGGTGGACATGTTACCGATGATTTCCGGGAATTTCAGGCGTACAGTTCGAATGAAAAGTTGAAACAAATCTGGGGAGCTTCATATGAACAAAATATGAAGAAGATTGTTCAGGCGGTGAAGGAGACAAAGGGGCAAATCCTCGTTTACCAAGGAAAGGCGATCGAAGCGCTTTTCTTTTCGACTTCGAACGGATTAACAGAAAACTCACTGGATTATTGGGGAAAAGAGGTTCCTTATCTGTCATCCGTTCCGAGTCCATGGGATAAACAAGCACCCCGTTCGATCAACACAAAAACAATTTCCCTAAAGGATTTATTTAAACTGTTTAACCTTACTACTGCAGTCTCATATGCGGACCAAGGACAGATAATCCAAGTGCTGGAGACATCATCAACCAATCGGGTAAAAAAGATCAGGGTAGGCGACAAAGTTATGAGCGGTGCGGAGTTTCGCAAAGTTCTCGGCCTGAACTCAACAGACTTTTCTTGGTCGATCGAAGGAAATTCCATTACCTTTACCACACGGGGCTTTGGCCATGGAGTCGGAATGAGTCAGTACGGAGCAGAAGGTATGGCGAAGGAAGGAAAGAAAGCGTTTGACATTTTGACCTACTTTTACAAAGGAGCAACAATCGTGAATTATGAAAAAGAGAAACGGTAAAACCAATACATTAATCGCCTCTGGAAATCCCGAGGCGATTAATGTATCAAATTCGACCCATATTTTTGGAGGGGAAGTAGAAAATTAGGCAATAGTACATATTTAGCTTTGGAATGTATGATCTTATTCTTGAAACGACTTGGAACAGGACTCCCAGAATAGTTAAAATTTCATGATGCTCTGATCCGACATTTGCTTCCGGAAAAATATGATGGTACTTAATCATGGACATGCAAATAGCTACTGGAGGGGGATTTTCGTTGACAGAAAAACGTTGTCTTACAGATGGCGACAATCCAGATGAACATCAACATGATCATGATGATCATGATCATCATTCTGGATTCGGTCATCACCATCACCACCACGCGGGTGGCAATAAAAAATCACTTTCCATTGCTTTAGTGGTTACAGGTGGGTTTCTGATCGCTGAAGTAATTGGAGGACTCCTGACAAACAGCTTGGCACTTCTTTCGGATGCGGCTCATATGTTCAGTGATGCAGCCGCATTGGGTTTGAGTTTGTTAGCAATATGGTTCGCTGCGAAACCTGCAACTTTAAGGCGAACATTTGGATTTTATCGAGCAGAAGTCCTTGCGGCCCTCATTAATGGAGCTACATTGGTACTTGTGTCTCTTTATATATTTGTGGAGGCTTATGAACGATTTAAAAATCCGCCGGAAGTCGAAAGTGGATTTATGATTATCGTCGCAACTATCGGGTTGGTTGCAAATTTATTTAGCGCCTGGGTCTTATCGCGAGGTGGTGAACATCAACATAACCTGAATGTTCGCGGAGCATTCCTTCATGTGCTGGGGGATGCTCTTGGTTCTATCGGGGCGATCGTCGCAGGTTTAATTATGATGTATACAGGATGGTACTATGCTGACCCGATCATAAGTGTTGTCATTGGAATTTTGGTGTTGTTAAGCTCTTGGCGTCTTCTCAATGAGACAGTGCATGTACTTTTGGAAGGAACTCCACGTAATATGGACATCAGAAAACTTAAAAAGGCAATGCTAGGGGTTATTGGTGTGAAACAGGTGCATGATTTGCATGTATGGACTGTCTCTTCTGGATTTATCAGTATGAGCGGGCATGTCGTCATTAGTGAAGAAAGAAACAGCAATATAATTCTTCGTGAATTGGAGTCCCTTTTAAAAGAAAAATTTGGACTTGGTCACACGACAATTCAAATTGAGACTGAGAACCTTCATCCGGAATGGGAAGGGTGTACACGTGGCGATAGTCCGTAATAAAAGGTCACTATGATGGAAACCTCATCACGGTGAATGCTCTTTAATGTTCTTCCAGTTGGAAGTTGAGTGAATGGGAGAAGTGTGCAAAAACTGGAACCCTGCTTATATTATGTTGGGATCTCGCAGAGAAATAGTACAACAACAAAGGCTATTAAATGTTATGGCGCATATTTAACGGAGGAAAGTAAGGAATGAATAGATTTTTTCGGACTTTCGGGTTTTATATAATGATTTTCCTTATTGTTGTAGGAATTGTAAGCTCTATAACCGGTCGAAACCAGGAAGCCAGCGAACTTCCGTTCAACCAGTTTATGCAAGAATTGAAGACGGGAAATGTTAAGTCCCTGGAAGTCACACCTGATGGTCTCATGCTGAGATTAAATGCCACGATGAACGACAACCGTAAGGTTACTTCACGTGCAATTCTCAGCGAAGTGGTTTCACTGGAGCTGCTGAAGACAAAGGCAGAAGTTAAGATTTCCGAACCTCCTCGTGAATCAGTGTGGGTAAGGTTACTTGCTGGGATTTTACCGTTTTTCATAATGTTCTTCCTGTTCTTTTTCTTATTGAATCGGGGTCAAGGCGGCGGCTTCAAAGTAATGAACTTTGGGAAGAGCCGAGCAAAGTTATATACTACGGAAAAGAAAAAGATTACGTTCAATGATGTTGCGGGGGCGGATGAAGAGAAGAATGAGCTTGTGGAAGTGGTCGAATTCTTAAAGGATCCTCAGAAATTCGGGGCTTTGGGAGCGCGGATTCCAAAAGGGGTTTTGCTTGCGGGGCCTCCGGGTACAGGCAAGACATTGCTTGCAAGAGCGGTTGCCGGGGAAGCGGGTGCACCATTTTTCTCAATATCAGGTTCCGATTTTGTGGAGATGTTCGTCGGGGTGGGTGCATCCCGTGTACGCGACTTGTTTGAGCGAGCAAAGAAAAACGCTCCCTGTATTATCTTTATTGATGAAATAGACGCTGTGGGCCGTCATCGAGGGGCTGGTCTTGGCGGAGGTCACGATGAGCGAGAACAAACGTTGAACCAGTTACTCGTTGAGATGGATGGATTTGGCGCGAACGAAGGAATTATTATTATCGCTGCTACAAACCGTCCGGATATTCTTGACCCGGCTCTGTTACGTCCAGGACGATTTGACCGTCAAATCACGGTTGACCGTCCTGATGTGAAAGGGCGACAAGAGATTTTGAAAGTACATTCCAGAAACAAGCCGTTGGCTGAAGGCGTTAAACTGGATGGGATTGCGAAAATGACGCCTGGTTTTACCGGCGCAGATCTTGAAAATCTTTTGAATGAAGCAGCTCTGTTGGCTGCAAGGCGAAATAAGAAACAGATTGAAATGTCCGAAATAGATGAAGCAATCGACCGAGTCATTGCTGGACCTGAGAAGAAATCCCGGGTGGTATCGGAGAAGGAACGTCGATTGGTTGCGTACCATGAAGCGGGTCATGCTGTGGTTGGGTACTTCCTCAAGGGAGCTGATGAGGTGCACAAGGTTACCATCATCCCGCGTGGAATGGCCGGGGGATATACGGTGATGTTGCCGAAAGAAGACCGGTGGTTTGCAACCAAAGACGAAATGTTGGATAAAGTTTGTGGTCTTCTTGGCGGACGGGTAGCAGAACAATTGGTATTAGGCGAGATTTCAACCGGTGCTCATAACGACTTGGAACGTGCAACTGGCATAATTCGCCGTATGATCACCGAATTTGGAATGAGTGAGAAACTAGGTCCGTTGCAGTTCGGTCATCGACAGGGTCAAGTATTCCTGGGACGGGATATTGCTTCTGAACAGAATTACAGTGATGCGATCGCATATGAAATTGACAAAGAGATGCGTGAAATGATCGATTTTTGTTATAAACGCACGGAAAAAGTTCTAATTGAGCACCGCGACAAACTGGAACTACTAGCGCAAACTTTGCTTGAGAAAGAAACGCTTGATAAGGCTCATATTGATACATTAATGAAACAGGGAAATCAGGACAAATAAAGGGTAGAAAATTGGTTTGTTCCTGGTTAAACTCGAAGAGAAATCCTCGTATTGAAAGTATCCGCTCAAAACTCAATCTTTACAAAATCATTCGTTTAGACCCATTGTCGAATTTTATTAACGCTGTCGTACCGTTTGCAAGGAGGACTCTTATGAGACTTGACCGGCATCGTCCTGACTTTATAATTCTCATTGTGACTCTTATACTCGTAAGTATAGGATTGATCAATGTGTATAGTGCAAGCATCATCTGGTCGTACCAAAACTTAGGAAACTCTCCCTCGTTTTTCTTCAAAAGACAGTGCATCTGGAGTGGCCTCGGTCTCGTCGTCATGTTTGCATCTATGAACATTCCGTTTTGGTTTTGGAAACGACTTGCAAAACCGCTTCTCTTAGGATCATTTGCAATGTTACCCTTGGTGTTCTTTTTTACCCCGGTTAATGGTGCGCGTCGGTGGATCGATTTAGGTCCTTTGTCGATACAACCTTCAGAACTGGCTATTTTTGCGGTCATTGTCTACCTATCGTATCTCTTGACCAAGAAGCAGGACATTCTAGATGACTTTAAAAAAGGGGTTCTGCCTTCGGTAGTCATTGCAAGTATTTGTGGTAGTCTTGTTCTGATTGAACCTGATATGGGAACTGCCGTTCTACTTGTGGTAAGTGCATATGGCGTGATGTTCTCGTCCGGGATTCCCTTCCGACATTTGACCAAACTTCTAATTGGTGCTGTGATTTTATCAATTGTCTTCATAGTCTTGGAAAGTTACCGAATGGAACGAATGCTGGCGTTTCTGAATCCATGGAAATATCAGGATGATCAATCTTATCAGCTTATCAATTCGCTCTATGCAATCTCATCAGGCGGGTGGACCGGTAGAGGGTTGGGACAAAGCATAGAGAAATTTCTCTATCTACCAGAACCACATACTGATTTTATCTTCGCGATTCTAACAGAAGAGTGGGGAATTATCGGCGCGGTGACGGTAATTGCTTTATTTGCAATCCTCGTTTGGCGGGGCACCATTATCGCAGCAAGAATTCCAGACCGGTTTGGATCACTGTTAGCCTGCGGAATTACTACGATGATCGGTTTCTCAGTAATTGTGAATATCGGTATGGTCACCGGGATCATGCCTGTAATTGGGATCCCGTTACCGTTTATCTCTTATGGAGGAAGCTCATTATTGATCAAATTAATTTCAATGGGAGTTTTGCTCAATGTGTCCCGTTACACGGTTGAGAATCCATCCCGACCACTTACAATACAAACCCGTCATATGACAACTAACATATAATAGTGTGGATTTTGATGTGACTTTTTTAAAATAATCTGAACGTTTAGGGGAATGGTCGGAGTTTACGCGCCTATCAGAAGTATTCAGGGTTAAATAAAATGAGGATAAGGTACTAATCTAAAATCACATCATCCATTCTAATGAGAAGGCAAAAGTCTTATCTTTCCACCTTGAAAACAGGACTTTGAGGAGAGTTATCCGATTATCGCGATTGGGCACGGAATGGGGATTAATCAGGAGATGCTGTGGAGCACTATTGGGCGTGTAGCAGGAAGCATGATATCCGATACTTTTGGGTTCCTTCTTCAGTCCTGTGTTAAATGTCAGTATCATGTTGGCGGTACCCAGTTTTGTAACATCTATGTGATTCTTCGGAATAGGGGTAGTACCAGTGTAGCTTGTAGCCATGTACGTTTAAAGGAAGAATTTTCCCATGAGACAAGCGAATCTGATATGAAGTGGTAGTGAATATGAGTATAAATAAGGGGATACAGGCTAACGATGGCTTATCCCTTATTTACTTTATGAAGCAGAGCTCTCATTCCGTGTTCCTAAAATGGTGAGAATCGGAACATTTCTATTGAAATCAGTTTATCTTAGGCTACTATTTCAAGTCATATAGAACCAAAAAATGGTGAAGTTCAATTTACAAAAAATTTTTCGGAACTTTTATTTCTGAAAGGTGTTTACCTTTTTCTCGCTTTTTGAAGTATCCATATGCCAACACCAATCAAAAGCAAACTGACAAACTCATTTTCCCATGAATCGTGATACCGGATTCTTACTGTTTGTTGCAAGATTATGAGTACACCCAAGCCTACGAGCCCCCATCTGATCCACTTTCTTTCCGGAAACGAATTTCCTTTGTTTCTAAGAAAAATGGTTTCGTTACGATCAATGATTTCTCCGTGTGTAATCCGATCGCATTTCTGGAGAGCGTCAAATATCCCATAAAAAAAGAGAATCGGGATCAAGAAAATAAACGGGAAACCATGTATCACCGAAATCAACCATGTGAAACCGAAAAACAAGGACATTAGCTCAATTCCCTGTCGATTTAGCCCCAGGTAGAAGTGCCCTAGCCCAGGTAAGAACGATAAAAGGAAGGTCAATAACTTACTCTTTCTTTCCTGAGGTATCTGATTTCGATTCGAAAATTCTTTCGCTAACGAAATGGCTGCTATACACTCAGGACAAAGAACATTTTCTTTTACATGGGTGATGCATTCGGTGCAAACATTTGTATCACAGAGACAACATTCTTCAACGGCTTCTACTTGTGTATGAAATTTACAGTTCACGATAATACTCCTTTCACTACTGGATTCCTCTACAACTATCTCCCCAAGCTTTCATATCATTTGACGATTCGATTTCAAATGACCCTTTCATGCGGCTTCAAAAATTTCACTCTACCCTACATGCCGGTATATTCAACTGCCGGTTAGGCAATATTAGAGAAAAAGTTATTCAAACAATCATTTGACAGTTTTATTATATAGCCATATAATGACAACGTGCAAATGAGTATTTGAACATTTGAATAAGGAGGTGACTCCATGACGAATACTAAAAATGAGGTACAAATAAATCTATCCCAGTCAAGCGGAGAGGATACTTGTGGGGTATTTGTTTACGATCCAGAAAAGGTACAACGACAACAACAAGTCGTGGATCGAGTAGTGGGTTTAGCACCCTTGTTTAAAGTGCTTTCCGACGAAACAAGGCTGAAGGTGATCTATGCCTTGAGCCAAGAGGATGAACTTTGTGTTTGTGATGTAGCAACCATCATAGGTTCTTCCAATGCCACTGCTTCCCATCATCTACGTTTGTTACGAAACATGGGATTGGCGAAATATCGCAGGGAAGGGAAAATGACTTTTTACAGCCTCCAAAGTCCGCATGTCCGTCATCTGATTCAAGAAGCATTGACCATTTCAAAAGGGGTGAACGACCGTGGCTGACGCGGCAGCAGTGCAGAAACAGTATCGATTAACCGGTCTTACCTGAGCGGATTGTGCCGCTAAGGTAGAGCGGCATATCCAGGCGTTGCCTGGTATAAAAGAAGCAAAATTAAACTTCGCAGCAGCGAAACTGACAATTGTAGGGGCCATACCTGACGACGAATTGCAAAAGGAAATCAAAAAGATTGAAGACGTGACTATCCATCCGGTTGGCGCTCCCGAATCCACGGTTAAAAAGTCTTTCTGGGAATCAAACCGTAAGGCGATTACAACGGGATTGTCTCTCATTGCCTTGATAATCGGTTATATCATGGGGGCGGAAACCCTTTCGGGCAAATCTTTCCTGTTGATTTCGATGGTTGCGGGTGGGTATTCGGTCGCAATTAAAGGGATCCGAAACCTTTTCCGATTGAACTTTGAAATGAACGTACTTATGACCGTTGCGATTACGGGTGCTTTGTTCATCGGAGAATGGAAAGAAGCGGCGGTCGTGGCGTTTCTTTTCGCCATTAGTGAAATGCTTGAATCCTATTCGATGGAAAAAGCCCGTCAATCCATTCGTTCCTTGATGGATATCGCGCCAAAAGAAGCGATTGTGATTCGAAACGGACAGGAATTCAAAACCCCCGTGGATGAGCTTGTGGTCGGTGACGTTATCCTCGTAAAACCGGGAGAAAAAATCGCGATCGACGGCGAGATTATCGACGGTACGTCGTCCATTAATGAAGCGGCCATCACAGGGGAGTCAATGCCGGTTGAAAAAACGATTGGGGATACCGTGTACGCTGGAACACTCAACCAGCAAGGAGCAATGCGGGTTCGCGTAACCAAACTGGTCGAAGATACCACGATCGCGAAGATCATTCACTTGGTAGAAGAAGCGCAAAACGAACGGGCCCCTTCCCAAGCGTTCGTCGATAAGTTTGCGAAATACTATACGCCGGTCGTGATGGCATTAGCGGTTGTGGTTGCAATCGTTCCTCCGGTATTGTTTGGCGGGGATTGGAACCGTTGGATTTATGAAGCGCTCGCACTTCTGGTTGTCGCATGTCCTTGCGCGCTTGTCGTGTCCACTCCGGTGGCGATCGTTTCGGCAATTGGTTCGGCAGCCAAGAAGGGCGTGTTGATCAAAGGCGGTGTCTTCCTCGAGGAAGCAGGTAACCTAAAAGTGATCGCGTTCGACAAAACCGGAACGCTAACCAAAGGTGAACCGGCTGTTACGGATATCGAACCGCTTGGAGAAATGAGCTATACGCATATATTGGAGATTGCTGCACGACTTGAGAAGTTGTCGGAGCATCCGCTCGCGCAGGCTATTGTGAAAAAAGCAGAGGAGGAGAAACTGTCCCTGCAGGTGGCAGAAGAATTCTCGGCCATTACCGGGAAAGGTGCTTCCGGAAAAATCGAGGGGGAAACCTATTACATTGGAAACCCTCGTCTTTTCGAAGAGATTCACGGCGACATTTCCACAATTAAAGACAAGATCTCGTCTCTGCAAGAACAAGGCAAAACCGTCATGATACTGGGAACGAACCGAGAATTTCTTGGATTGATTGCTGTTGCGGACCAGGTCCGAGAACAAAGTATACAAGCGGTTCATGAACTGAAGAAATCCGGCATTGAAAAAACAATCATGCTTACAGGGGACAATAATAAAACAGCTGCAGCAATTGCCAAGCAAGTAGGTGTTGATGAATACCATGGTGAATTGCTGCCACAAGACAAGCTCGATAAGATCAAACAACTGCGTGAAACATACAAAAAAGTCGCGATGATCGGGGATGGGGTAAACGACGCTCCGGCACTTGCAACTGCTACTGTTGGGATTGCCATGGGCGGGGCGGGTACCGATACTGCATTAGAAACTGCTGATATCGCATTAATGGCAGACGATCTATCCAAGCTTCCGTTTACCATTAGACTTGGGCGTGGGGCTGTTCGCATTATCAAGCAAAACATTTCCTTCGCTTTAATCACAAAGTTAATAGCCGTCCTTCTCGTATTCCCAGGCTGGCTAACGCTATGGTTGGCAATTCTGGCGGACATGGGGGCCACTATCCTGGTAACCTTGAACGGCCTCCGGTTGTTAAGGTCAAAATAATTAGGATTCTATCCTTCGTCCAATGAGGTGAACGTATGCTTTACTTCGGGGCCGCCCTAGTGGCGGCTTTCGACCAACTGATGAAATATTTGGTTAAAACACGCATGGAAATCGGAGAATCAATTCCGATATTTGGTGACTTCCTTCGACTGACATCCCATCGAAATGCAGGGGCCGCATGGGGGATCCTGCAAGGTCAGAGATGGTTCCTTATAGTGATGGCGATCGCAGTGATTGTCGGGATTATATATTATTCCCGACGCATTGAAAGCAAGTTGTCTAAAATCGCCTTGCCCATTCTAATGGGGGGAGCTCTTGGTAATTTGATTGATCGCCTGCTATACGGTCAGGTTTTAGATTTTCTGGATGTGCGAATCATTAACTACCCTATTTTTAACACGGCGGATGTAGCGATCGTTACAGCTGTGGCACTCCTTCTACTAGATTCATTCAGACTTGAGAGAAATGCGGAGCCACATCCGAAGTAATAGTTTATGTCAGAGTGCCTTTAAACAATGAAGGCTTTTCAAAAGTAAGCCTGTTGGCACAGATACCAACAGGCTTATGTTATGAAATTCAAGTGGTTTATTCGGAGAGAGGTGAAGCCTATTGTTTGATGCAAGCAATCCGAATATGGGAATAGCGTTTGTGGCAGGAGTTTTGTCCTTTCTTTCCCCTTGCTGTTTGCCGCTATACCCATCTTATTTATCCTACTTAACAGGTATTTCTTATGAAAAGTTACAGGGGACACGAGATAAGTTCCAAATGCGTAAAACCGTTCTGTCCCATTCTCTATTCTTTGTACTTGGATTTTCAATCATCTTTGTCGCACTGGGGTTTGGGGCAGGAGCCATTGGAAGGATCTTTACACAATACAAGGATCTGATTCGCCAAATAGGAGGTATCCTTATTATTGTCATGGGATGCTTCCTGGCGGGAATCATCCGATGGGAAGCGTTAATGAAAGAGAAAAAATGGAACTTGCGTAATAAACCAGCGGGATACCTGGGATCTCTGTTGGTTGGAATCAGTTTCTCAGCTGGTTGGACACCCTGTATCGGTCCGATCTTGGCCTCAGTGCTGACAATTGCCGCAACGGATCCTTTAAATGGAGTCCGATTAATGGGGGCCTATTCTCTTGGTTTTGCCATTCCTTTTTTAATCTTGGCTTATAGCATCGGTTCTGTCCGATGGATACTTAAGTATTCGACTCTTATCAGCCGGATCGGTGGAATTTTGCTAATTATCATGGGCTTTTTGCTTTTAACAAATACCATGACAGTAATTACGGTTTATCTCATAAAGCTGTATGGCGGCTTTACCGGATTTTAAGGTATTCACACTTCCAACAGATTTTTTGTTTATGGAATCGTTATCTGGTGAAACGTTGCCGTTAGCATGATACAAAGAATTGGGGGAGGAAAATGGTATCAAGCAAAGCCAGTCGGGCAGTTACTGTTTTTATTTTGCTACTGGCAGTCATGGATTATATTTGCACTCATCAACTTCAACAAGTCGGATAAAATGGGGCCGCAAGTGGGACAAGCTGCTCCCGATTTCAGTTTACCCGACCTAGTGGGAAATCAGCTCTCACTAACCGATCTGAGGGGAAAAGTGATTTTGTTGAATTTCTGGGGATCTTGGTGTGATCCGTGTAAAAAGGAAATGCCCGATCTTGAACAGGTTTATCAGGCTTACAAGGATAAGGGTGTTGTGGTGCTTGGAGTCAATATCGGAGAAAGCAAGGTAACCGCAAAAGGATTCATGGACCGGTTGGGCATAACCTTCCCGACTGTATTGGACGCGGATCGGGACGTAACCTTAAACAAATATAAAATCGGTCCAATCCCTACGTCATTCTTTATTGATCGAAAAGGTGTTATTCAACATGTATATACTGGTCCGATGAGTGCGGGGTATATTGAAAACCAAATTCAAACCTTGTTATCGCAGCAATAGGGGTTTGAACGATTTGGGGTTACCCGAATCCAATAGTGCCGTCCATACTCAAACAGCATAAAAAGTAACCTGAATGAAAACGGAGCCCCCTTTTTGTGACATTTTTTGCTAACGTACCCCTCAATTTTGAAACATCTACCATGAGTTTGTGGGTGGTGCGCAGGCTGCTGGTACTACCGTTTAAGGGTGAGAACTTTGAACTTAAAAATATTGTCTGCTTCAATCACACTCATTACCTCTTTGTTAAGCTTGATTCTGGTCTTTCTTTTTACCAACAACGAATCCAACAAATTCGAGGATGATACCAATCCCAGTAAGAGCTTTCAACGGTATGAAACCCACACGAAACAGGGTCAAAAGAAAATCGAAGGTGTACCAGCTATTCCACAATATCCGGAATTGCCCGCCGGATGCGAAGCAACTACAATTACCATGATATTAAATTGGGCAGGCATCCGTGTTAATAAAGAAGATATTGCAAAAGATATTCCGAAAGAACCGATTCCAGATTATCGAAATGGGAAGTACATCGGAGGAAACCCGGATGCCGGTTTTTTGGGTGATCCGTTCTCCGAGAGTGGATACGGGGTTTTTGACAAACCCGTGATTACAATTCTTAATCAATATCTACCCGGAAGAGCGTTGAATTTGACGGGAACATCATTCGAAAAGATTCTGTCCACGGTTGAGTCGGGGGCACCAGTAATGGTATGGATCACCCGACATCTGAAAGAACCAACCGTATCCGACACTTGGGAGGACTCAAACGGAAAGCAAATTAAGTGGTTGAGTCCACAACATACCATGCTTGTAGTTGGTTATTCACAAACTGAAGTGATGGTAAACGATCCACAAACTGGAGCAACTGTGAGTTATCCTCGCGATCTTTTTGAAAAACGTTGGACTCAAATGGGGAGTCACGCTGTTTCTGTTGTTCCCCAAAAAACAGGAGATTCTCGGAACACAAAGAGAGGGATATTCTGATGAAACGCTCACTTTTCGAAAAAGTTCTAACCCCCGCTCGTATACTTGCGGTTGGATTCTCTGCCTTGATTTTCCTTGGGGGAATTTTACTGAGCCTGCCGATCACTTCTAACAACGGATCAAGACTCAATTTTTTAGATGCTCTTTTTACCGCCACTTCAGCTGTATGCGTGACAGGTCTCGTAGTGGTCGACACTTTGACACAGTTTAATCTGTTCGGGCAACTCGTCCTCCTATTGTTGATCCAAATCGGTGGACTCGGAATTATGACCGTCACCACGTTTATCATGATCATCGCCGGTAAAAAAATCGGTCTGAAAGAAAGGCTGGTGATGCAGGAAGCGCTGAACGTAAACTCCCTGCAAGGCGTCATACGGCTAACGCGGAACATCGTTTTGATCACATTGGGGATCGAAATGTTCTTCGCTGCGATTTTGGCAATTCGATTTTCTTACATAATGCCGATGGGCAAAGCGGTATACTATGGAATTTTTCATTCCATTTCTTCGTTTAACGACGCGGGATTCGACTTGTTCGGCAATTTCAAAAGCCTGACCGATTTCGTGGATGATCCGACGGTGAACATCGCGGTGATGATGTTAATCATACTAGGTGGACTTGGTTTCACCGTCCTTGTGGATCTCTGGAAAGCGCCGAAGCCGGAGCGGCTGGCGCTGCATACCAAACTAGTACTGTCGATGACTACGGGTTTGTTGGTTGTTGGGGCGATCGGGTACTTCCTCTTGGAGATGAATAATCCGAAGACTTTGGGAGCGTTGGATTGGGACGGAAAGATACTTGCTTCTATGTTTGCTTCGACAACGGCGAGAACAGCGGGATTCGCCACCATCGATTACGGCTCCATCACCGACACGACAAAACTTTGGACGATCTTACTGATGTTTGTAGGAGCTTCGCCGGGAGGTACAGGCGGGGGAATTAAAACCGTTACCACCATTGTTGTTTTACTGTATGTGTTGAGTGTAGTTACGGGCAAGGACAGTACGATTACCTTTCGAAGGCGAATCGATCCGAAAACCATTTACAAAGCGTTTACCGTCACGGTGATTTCCGCCATGTTGGTGGTTGGCGTTACTTTTTGCTTGACGCTGACAGAAAAACAAAGTTTCATCCGGTTACTGTTTGAAGCTACATCCGCGTTTGGTACTGTCGGATTGTCAACAAACTTGACGCCCGAATTGACTCCAGCAGGTAAAATCATCATCATGTTCATGATGTTTGCGGGACGTTTGGGGCCGGTGACACTCGTTCTTGCTTTGATCAAGCGCGGACAAGGCCCGCAGCTTCTCAAATATCCAGAAGAGAAGCTTTTTGTAGGTTAGGAATTTCGACTTTTTGATATTCAAAAACCAATATCGGTTCCTAACGTAACGTACAGGAACCGGTTATTTTATTTGTACTGGACTACTTAGGGTACAATTCTTCCGGGTCAGTGTATTGATAGAGGGAACACATTGCATATTTACATATAATTCCATGTGTTTGCGGGTGGTTACCAGCTACGCTGGTACTATCCCAAGAATTGAATAGCGAACGAGCTAAGAAAGCGCTATTTGAGGAAAGGGAACGGATTGCTCGCGAACTGCACGATGGTATTGCACAGTCTCTATTTCTGTTAACTGTTAAAATCATGAAACTCGAAGAGGACAACCCCTCAAGTCTCAATGAAAATCTTCAAGGAATACGGGAAACAATTCACCGCGTACATGATGATGTACGGCAAGCGATCTCGAATCTGCGCTATCCCCCATCTCCCAATTCCTTACCGTGGACACAAAACGTGCAAGATTTCATACACGACTTTGAAAAAGAGACAGGTCTATCTGTGTTCCTGCAATGGAAGACAGACGAAAAACAACTTTCTCTAAGGGAAAAAGTAGAGATTTTGGCTTGTCTCAGGGAAGCATTAATGCAACTTTTTATGCAACCAGTCAGATTGCCTGTATACGGTAACCTAAAAATACGCCACACCGCTCATTGAAACTTCCCCCACCCTGACCGATAATCCTC
>NZ_JBHSHC010000148.1:0-855 GCF_042652925.1 Effusibacillus consociatus | reverse complement strand
TTTCAGTTCCCCTGGTCTGCCTCCTCACTGCCTATGGATTCAGCAGTGGGTACTGGACCATTACGTCCAGCGGGTTCCCCCATTCGGATATCCCCGGATCAAAGCCTGCTTACGGCTCCCCGAGGCGTTTCGGCGTTCGCTCCGTCCTTCTTCGGCACCTGGCGCCCAGGCATCCTCCGTGCGCCCTTTGTAGCTTAATCTGTTACCTACAAAAGGTGTATTCCCGGTTGATTCCCAGCTGAATTGCATGTGCTGCGCTCACACCCGAAGGTGTGAATTGCAGTTACCTCGCAATTTCATTTCTCATATTCGCTATCCAGTTTTCAAAGAGCAAGGAAGATTATCTTATCACGCTGCAAACGCAGTCGCAACAATCAAATCTTAACGTTTGAAGAAACTCTTTCCTTAACAAAGGACATCGTTCCTTCAAAACCAAATCGTGCAGAGAGCTTCTAACCTCGGAATCAAGGTTCTCATAAATGTCGCTATTGCGACTCCTTAGAAAGGAGGTGATCCAGCCGCACCTTCCGATACGGCTACCTTGTTACGACTTCACCCCAATCATCGATCCTACCTTCGGCGGCTAGCTCCATAAGGTTACCTCACCGACTTCGGGTGTTACCAACTCTCGTGGTGTGACGGGCGGTGTGTACAAGGCCCGGGAACGTATTCACCGCGGCATGCTGATCCGCGATTACTAGCAATTCCGGCTTCATGCAGGCGAGTTGCAGCCTGCAATCCGAACTACGAACGGCTTTAAGGGTTTCGCTCCACCTCGCGGTTTTGCATCCCTCTGTACCGCCCATTGTAGCACGTGTGTAGCCCAAGACATAAGGGGCATGATGATTTGACGTC
>NZ_JBHSHC010000147.1:0-56950 GCF_042652925.1 Effusibacillus consociatus | reverse complement strand
GTCTTGTGTACGGCTTATTTGGTATGCGCTTTTTCTTGGATACGTGCATTTGCTAAGGATTTCAGACTTTGCCAACAAAAAAACCTGAGCCCAACAGACTCAGGTTTTATATTCCGCCAAGCAGCCTACTCCTTCTCAATAGTACTCAAACAAAAACGATTCGCCGTTCCGATAAAAACACGGATCAAAAATTCCAAGTTTGGCCTCGTTATCCACAACCACCACAAAGGACGACCATTGATACAAGGTCTTCACCTCCGGATTCAGAGCAAACAACCGTTCCAAATCCGCATCCTCTTTTGACTCGAAAGAATGGACCAATCGCGGTCCGCTCCTCATACCTTCCCTCTACCGGTTGATACACCATGTTTACAAGTTCTTCACTAATTATACCGCAAATCGTGATATGCTTTTGAATGAACATCAAGGTCGGAGGTCATTTTATGTCAAACGAACAAAAAAAACGGCTTGCCGAGGTGGCAGCTGTATTTCTCAAACTGGGAACCATCGGTTTTGGCGGTCCCGCAGCTCATATCGCCCTGATGCAGGAAGAGATTGTAAAACGCCGGAAGTGGATCGAACGGGAAAAATTTCTTGATCTGCTGGGTGCGGCAAATTTAATACCCGGCCCCAACTCGACCGAATTGGCCATTCACTTGGGATACCAACGCGCCGGGTGGCCCGGACTGATTGTAGCGGGAGTGTGCTTTATCCTCCCTGCGATGTTGATCGTCCTGCTTTTCGCCATGGCCTATGTGGCCTTCGGAAAGCTTCCGGAGGTTGCACGGATTTTGGACGGAATCAAACCGGTTATAATGGCTGTTGTTCTGAATGCATTGTGGTCATTAAGCAAATCCGCCCTGAAAAATATGGAGACAAGAATCGCTGCCATTGGGACCATCGGTCTCTTACTGCTGGGGTGGAATGAACTCCTGCTGTTGCTTCTTGCGGGAATTCTCGTAATGGTTGTTACCAATCGCAAGCGGGTAGGCACAGGGGTCTCCGGACTGGCTTTCCTTCCTTTCAGTCCCGCTTCCGCTTTGTTGACAGCCAACCCGTCACAGCCGGCAGCAATAGGGGCGATCTCTCTCTCAAAACTGTTCCTTGTTTTTCTGAAAATCGGATCGATCCTCTATGGAAGCGGATATGTGCTGCTGGCGTTTCTGCAGTCTGACTTCGTCGAGCGGTACCAAGCGTTAACCTCTCAGCAGCTGCTGGATGCAGTGGCGATCGGTCAGTTTACGCCCGGTCCTCTTTTTACCACGGCCACATTTGTCGGGTATCTGCTGCATGGAACGCCGGGAGCGGTGTTAGCGACGATCGCCATCTTTTTGCCTGCGTTCGTGTTCGTGGCTCTGACTTCCCCGTGGATTCCAAAACTTCGGCGGTCACCCTGGATGGGAGGATTTTTGGACGGAGTGAATGCTGCCTCTCTGGCTCTTATGGCAGTAGTCAGCTGGCAGTTAGGTCAATCTGCCATCACGGACTGGGGAACGGCTGCACTGGCTATTGTCAGTCTGATTCTGACGTTTCGGACCAAAATCAATTCCGTTTGGCTTGTGATCGCAGGCGGACTGTTCGGATATTTATCGACTTTTTTCACGTAAATCACTGGAACCGGCCGGAAATTTCTTTTCTTTTGGCTCTTTTCCTCCACCGCAAAATCTGACATACTTATGGCAGACTATTTTCAAAAACGGAGAGGACAACCATGGATGCAAGCCTAAAAATGCAAATCTTGAATCTATTGCACGAAAATTCCCGTTTGTCTCACGAGAACATTGCAAACATGCTGGGAATCGAAGTGGCCGAAGTAACCGCACTGATTGACGAATTGGAGCGAGACAAAGTGATTCTGCGTTACTCGGCGGTTATTAACTGGGATAAAGTCGAGGCGCAGCGAGTGACTGCCGTTATAGACGTAAAAGTAACCCCTCAGCGGGAAGTCGGTTTTGATGCGATTGCAGAACGAATCTATCGATTTTCCGAAGTGAAGTCGGTCTCTCTTATGTCTGGCGGGTATGACCTGCAGGTGATTATCGAGGGGACCCATCTGAAGGAAGTGGCCCGTTTTGTCGCGGAGAAACTTTCCACAATCGAGCATGTAAACTCAACAACGACTCATTTTCTGTTAAAAACCTATAAAACGGATGGCGTAATCTTTGACGATCACGAGGATGATCAGCGGTTGGTGATTTCTCCGTGAATCCTTTATACGACCGGCTCTCCCCTGTAGTCAAAAGTATCCCGCCGTCCGGCATTCGCCGTTTTTTTGACTTGGCCAATCAAATGGAGGATGTCATCTCGCTGGGCGTGGGGGAACCTGATTTCGTAACCCCATGGCACGTCAGGGAAGCCTGCTTCTATTCACTTGAACGAGGCTTTACCACCTACACTTCAAATAAAGGTCTGCCGGAACTCCGCTCCGCAATTGCCGATTATTTGCACGGATTTAACCTGAATTATCATCCGGAAGAAGTGGTAGTTACAGTAGGGGGCAGCGAAGCAATCGACATCGCTTTGCGTACTCTGCTGGTGCCGGGAGATGAAGTACTCATCCCTGAACCTGCCTATGTTTCCTATAATCCCTGTACGATACTAGCAGGTGGTACACCGGTTGGGGTTCCTACCTATGCGGAGGATGAATTCCGTCTAACGGCCGACAGTCTTCGTGCCAAAATCACCCCGCGCTCCAAGGTCCTGATTCTTTGCTATCCGAGCAATCCGACCGGAGCGATTATGTCGGAAACAGATCTGAAGGCGATTGCAGAAGTTGTGATCGAACATGATCTGTTTGTCCTGTCCGACGAAATCTATGCAGAGCTGACCTATGAAGGCACTCATTGCAGCATTGCTTCTCTGCCGGGCATGAAAGAACGCACGGTGCTGATCAGCGGCATGTCGAAAGCGTTTGCGATGACAGGCTGGCGCATCGGGTATGCGGTCGCTCCTCAGGAAATTTTGAACGTAATGCTGAAAATTCATCAATATACGATTCTTTGCGCTCCGATTATGGGTCAAATGGCTGCTCTCGAAGCCCTGCGAAACGGACGTGCCGAGAAGGAGAAAATGGTCGAGCGCTACAATCAGCGCCGCCGTTTGATTGTGAAAGGGTTCCGTGAAATGGGACTGGCCTGCCATGAACCAAAAGGGGCATTCTATGCGTTTCCCGACATCCGTTCGACCGGCCTGACTTCTGAAGAATTTGCCGAAGGACTGCTGAATCACAGCCGGGTTGCGGTTGTGCCCGGGAACGTGTTTGGTGATGGCGGCGAAGGGTTCGTCCGCTGTTCCTACGCGACTTCTGTTGAACAAATTCAGAAAGCGCTCGAGAGAATTGATGATTTTTTGCAGACATTGCGTTAAATCGGGAATATCGCGCCTTGGGCAACCTGCAAACAATCATCTGACTTCGGATATAATTTTATCTAAGGATTCTATCAGAAAAAAGGATGGTTTTTTGTGAAACATTCTTTATTTGTTCCCGACACACAGGACGAAATCGAGGGACAGGTTGATTTTGTGGTGTTTGCAGAAGGACTCGTACATTTTCGCAACACCTGGTTTTTATATTATGGAATGGCCGATTCGAAAGTCGGGGTGGCCTGCTTCACCCCCAGCGAATTTCCTGTTTAGTCAGAGAAAAACGACCACTTGCAAAAGTGGTCGTTTTATTGTGGAAGACAGGAAGCGATTGCCTCCCACTCTCCACATATCGTATACTGCCCCAGTGTTCTCGGGATCAAAAGATGATCTCCTTTCTGGAGCGGCTGCTCACCCCCGGCCCACGTCAGGGAGCCGGATCCCGAAATCACGGACAAAAGTGTGAAACTTTCTTTCGATTGAGCTTCGAATATTCCCTGCAGGTTCCATTTCTCCACCGTAAAATAGGACTCTTGGATAAAGCGTGTTACCTGTAATGAGCCGTGATCGACAACCGCAGCCGCAACATCCTTTTTTCTGAACGGTACGGTCGTAACCTGAAGGACCTTGTCAAGATGCAGTTCCCGCTTCCGGCCTGCTGCATCGACCCGATCATAATCATACGCCCGGTAGGTCACGTCCGAGCTCTGTTGTGTCTCCAGAACCACAATCCCTTTTCCAAGGGCATGAATCGTCCCATGCGGAATGTAGAAAAAATCCCCCGCTCGCACCGGAACCCGTACCAGCAGATCTTCCCATCTGCCTTCTGCCACCATTTCGCGTAATTCATCGCGCGTCAAGGCCGTATGCCCATAAATAATTTCGGCGTTGGGTTCCGCATGAACCACATACCAACATTCGGCCTTGCCCAGTTCGCCGTTCTCATGGACCGCCGCGAATTCATCATCCGGATGCACCTGGACAGACAAATCGTCATCTGCATCCAACAGTTTCACCAGAAGCGGGAAACGCCCCAAATTTCTCGCGGCAAACCACTCCGGATGCAGATCCAAAAGGTCTTGAATTGTTTTGCCCTGATAGACACCGTTTGCAACCGGGCTTTTTCCGTTCGGGTGATCCGATATCACCCAAGCCTCACCGGTGCGCTCACCGGGAATCGGGTACCCAAAGAAACTTTCCAGCCGCTTGCCGCCCCAGATTCTTTCGTGATAGGAAGGCGAAAAGAGTAATGGATACGCATTCACGGTACTCTCCCCCAGTCACACAGTTCACGTATTCCGATCTACCAAGTGACGGTCAATTCCGGACTGGCTGCTTTCAAAGCTTTCTCGATTTCTTTTTTAATGTACTTGAGCCCTCTTTCCGATTCGGCTTCTGCCCGCAGTACCAGGATCGGCTGTGTATTCGACGCCCGCATCAGTCCCCAACCGTTTGGAAAAAGGACTCTGGCACCGTCCACATCGATTACTTCATAGCTGTGTTAAAAATGCTGCTTCAGTTTCTGCAGGATTTTCTTCTTCTTCCCCTCTTCACAAGGAACTCTTGTTTCCGGGGTCGAAGGATAACGGGGAATATCCGAGAACAGGTCTGACAAGCTCCGGTCTTCATTCGATAAGAGACGCAGCAATCTGCCCGCCGCATAAAGCGCGTCATCATAACCAAAATATTCATCTTTGAAAAATAAATGTCCGGACATTTCACCGGTAAACGGGGTATTGATTTTTTTCATTGTCGCTTTGAAATGGGAGTGCCCTGTTCTATGGAAAAACGGTTTCCCCCAATCTTTCAATTTCCTCAACCAGAGCTTTTGAGCACCTCACCCACATCGACCACCTGACAGGATGGAGTGATGCAATCCGGCGATTAACGCCCGGTGCAGATCCGGGGACGACTTTCGATTATCTCTGCCGACCACCGCTTTATGAAAACCGGCCGACTTGATCTTGTCGCCAACCGCTCGCCCCAGAAGATACGCAAATTTTGGGTCGATTTCTTCTCCCGCTTTGCCTCTGATATCATATTCACGAAATACATGGGAAGGAACGTTGATTTCATTGCTCACCAATACAGACATGTGAATCAGCCTCCAACTCGATATTTCTGTAGATTGCTTCTGTCAGCAAATACGATAGAGTCGATTCCGCGCCCTGATTCAGATTGGGCCCTTCAGGTGTCAACCCGTCACAGCAGCTTCCTTCTTCCGGATTCGCTAAGGAAATATGCAAGTCGTTTTCCCCATGAAACCACCCCCGGCATTTTTCCAGCACCTGCAGATACGAAGGTTCACCCAGAGCAAGGTAACCCTCAGCCGATGCCAATGCCAATTTCATTACTTCCAACGGCTGTTGATCCCAATCGCTTCTATTCTTTTGCGTACACCATCCTCTGTTCCCGATCGGACGGATCACCCCCTGATCGTCAGTCATCTTTTCAATCAGAAAGTGGAGAGATTCCTTTGCGATTTCCAAGGTGTCCTGCCGTTCCGTGACTTTATTTGCATGAAACAATGACCAGGGCAATACACCGTTGCCATACGTCATCACCGGTTCAAACCACGACCAATCGCTGCCGGCGTTTTTTTGATAGAGAGAAACCAGCTTCGATTCAAACAAAGTAACGTAATCCGGCAAAAAGTTCCTAATAAAACGGTAAAATCGGCCGGTTGGACGCCCGGAATCCTCAGCGTTCTGCAGCAACAGGCTGCACGCCGCCAATGCATACGCCCACCCTCTCGGAAACTTCATTGTTTTTGACTGTTCGATGCCTTTCACGAACATTTCCTCTGCTGCAATCCTTCGCTCTGCATCCGACAGTTTGACGGATGCGACCGCACAGGCCCAGAGGGTCCGTCCAAGACAATCATCGGAAGGCTCCTCCGGTTCCGGGGTACGGTTATAGCCGATATTATTATGAAAAGATCCGTCATCCCGCTGAACCCAAAGCAGGAATGCGAGATAGCGATCGATCAAATCCAGGAGCTTTTCCTTCACCAATCCCTCTTTGAACAATTCTCCTTGCTCTGCCGCCGAAACAAGTTCAAACCATTCCACGCATACCCATAATGCCCTTGCATTGTCGTCAGTGGTATAGCCCTCTTTTCGCCGCGGAATTCTGCCCAGACAATGTTCCAGCAGTCCGGTGCCGTCCGTCATTCTCTCCAGATGACGAAAACTAACCGGAAATGGATACAACCTGTTTTCCTCCGGTACGGTTTTTCTCATGTGTCAGTTGTACGGTTCGGGCAAAAAGCAGGGCATGTTTTTTCCCAACTAGCGGCCAATGCATTAATTTTCCAATCCGTTCCATTCTTCTTTCCCACTGTTTCAGAACTGAACGATCGGATAGAAGCATTTTGATTTGCCGACTCCAATTCTGCCAATCATCAAATGGAATTAATAATTGGCCGTATTCCCCGAGCAAATCCTGTGCATAGCTGTATGGAGTGCTCAACACGGGACGTCCCAGTCCGACCGCATAAGCCAGTGTACCGCTTGTGATCTGTTCCATTCCCGGATAGGGAGTAATATAAAGGTCACACGCCGTGATCTGCTTGATCAGATCCTCTTCCTCGATGTAGCGGTCGATCATCACAACGTTTTTCTCCAGGTTTTTTTGTCGAATCAACTGCTGCAGATGTTCTCTGTATGCTTCTCCCTCGCTCTTTTTCACTTCCGGATGGGTTTGCCCCACGATTGCATAGAGCACTTCGGGGAAGTCTTTGACAACCTCCGGCAGGATCTCGAGAATCAATTCGATGCCTTTTCCTCTGCTCAGCAAACCGAAAGTCATGATCACTTTTCTGTTTGTCCACTCCAGTTGATCTCGATAACGCTCTCTCAATTCCGGGTTAGGGACAGGGGTTCCGTGGGGGATAAACGCGATTTTGTCTTCCGGAACCGAAAAAGAATTTCTTAAATAGGCAATCGCCTTTCGATTCATGACAATGATGCGGTCGCTTCTTGCAGCGATTTCTTCTTGGATGGAACGGTAAGGTTCACGAGGATTTTCGAAAACCGTATGGAAGGTTGTAATCAACGGCTTGTTCAGCTCCCGGACAAAATCCAGAATATAGGAACCTGCGTCTCCCCCGAAGATTCCGAACTCATGCTGCAGCGAAACGATCGAAACATCGCTGTCATTCAATTTTCTGGTCATTTGGGAATAGGCCTCTTGCTGGTCGCGCATGAGAGGCCACAGGGCCGGATCATTTGAATCCCCGGCCTCCTTTGGGTCCGTAACAACTACCACCGGATCCAAGCCCCTCCAAAGTTTTGCGCTTTTCACCGCCTGTCTAAGATGGTGTGTATAAGTGGCCAAACCGCATTTTTTCGGGAGATACGTACTCACATAAGCTGCCCGAATCATCCTTTCATCCCTCCTGCCGTTCGATTCATTACCGCTTCGTGGAGAATATGTCTTGAGCCCAATTCCAATCCATACCCGAAAATGCAATTTTTCAATTGGGCGGCATCTTGTACTTTACAGTCGTTCCACATAATCGTTTCCGAACAGCGAACATGGTGACCAATCTCACAGCGGTCCCCAATCACCGCATAGGGACCGATCACGCTGCGGTCGCCAATATGTACCTCGTTTCCGATCAACACCGGCGGTACAAACAAGACACCCGATCCGATCTTCGTCCCTTCTCCGATCCGGATTCCATAGTCTTGTTCCTTCTCTTGCAGCGGCAGTGAAAACTTTCGATCCAAGAGATCCCAATGCAGTTTCCGGTATCGGTCTTTGGTTCCCATGTCCATCCAGTACCCCTGAATGGTTGTCCCATACACGCCGATGTTCTTTTCGATGAGCAGGGGAAACGTCTCACGTTCAATGGACACCTCGGTATTCTTGGGAATCCACTCCAGCACCTGTTTCTCCATCACGTAGATCCCTGCATTGACCCGTCTTGAGGGTGCCTCATCTCTTTTCGGCTTTTCAACAAAACGCAGGATCTTTCCCGATCCGTTTTGTTCTACAACACCGTATTGCGATGGGTCCTCGACCTCCGTTAACCCAATGGTGACAATCCCCTTATGCTGAATGTGATAGTCCAACAGAGGCATGATCGAGACTTCATGAATGATATCCGCATTGACCACCAAAAAACGGTCACTAAGCAGATTTTCCGCGTTTTTGATCGCGCCTGCAGTGCCTAACAGCGTTTCTTCCACCGCATATTCAATGTTCACTCCCCAGGATCTTCCATCTCCAAAATGATTTCTGATTTCGTTCGAATAATGTTTCACCGCGAGAACAAAGTCCTGGATGCCCTGGTTTTTAAAATTGACAATCAGGTGCTCCAGCCAGGGCCGGTTGCCGACCAGAGCCATCGGCTTGGGCAAATTCTCGGTTAACGGACGGAGCCGGGTGCCCAAACCACCCGCCAATAACAGTGCTTTCATTGAATATCGTCCTCCTCCAATCAATGAATTGGTTTTGCCCTTGCAATGAAAAAAGAAGCTATGATCATAGAAGAAATCTTTTTTCACCATGTAACGCATGAGGAAAGAAAAATCTCAAATATGAACAAGCTTCTTTTGCATGTTGTTAGCACTCTATGGAGGTGAGTGCTAAATCTTGCTATTAATATAGTGAACTTCCGGGGAAACTCTCAACGCTCGAAATCGGGCCATTGGAAGAATTTTTCCGGCAGTTTGCATCATTTTTTTGATTTTTCTCTTCAAATTTGATAAATCTAGTTTTTTTCTCAAAGAATCTGCTGGATGAAACCATCGGGCACCCCGGGACAAGCTCATACGAATGAATAACCTCCCATCCGACGGATAGGAGGTTATTATTTACTCTAGCGTTCACAGATTATAGGGATCGATCCACTTGCATTCTGTTTGGCGACGGCACGGGGGCATGGGTCGTATCACGAAGTCAAAGCTCAGAATCCAAAGGAATTCTATTTTCGTCTCTTCATACTGACGGCGAGCATTTGGAACGTTTATAAGTTCCCGGCGGTGGCAAAGAACCTTGATTTCGAACAAGAAAAGGTGATCAGTACCATCCAATACTACGGAAACAATTCTTCCGCCACGATTCCAATCGCGATGGACACAGCAGTGAAAGACGGCCGTCAAATAACGAACCGTCTGTCTTGTGTTTTTTTATTCACCCACAACATTTCGTGATACCTGTGTCAACTGATGCACATACTGAGTCAGTTCTACTGTCATTTCATAAAAGTGGAATGGTGTAATCAGATAGATTCCCTTGAAATACTTAACCGCTTCGGCCACTAATTCTTTTGAAATCTGTACGCCTTCCGCTCTTGCCCGAGCCCCATCAAACCGTTTAATGCGATCCAACGTAGATTGTGCAATTTTGATGCCCGGGACTTCATTATGCAAGAATTCTGCATTCCGCGGCCCTGTCAGCGGCATGATACCGATAAATATTGGAACCGGGATGTGGCGGGTCGCATCGTGAATCGCTACCAAGGTCTCCACGTCATATACCGGTTGGGTCATGATGAAATCGGCTCCTGCCTCAACTTTCCGCTCGAGACGTTCCACAGCTTTATCCAGATGACGAACGTGTGGATTAAATGCCGCCCCTACTACAAACTGAGCCTTATTTTTCATCCGTCGTCCCGAAAAGGCGATCCCCTCATTTAATTGCTTCACCATTCGAATCAGCTCAAAGGAAGAGACATCAAAAACCGAACTCGCTCCCGGCAAGTCTCCTACTCGCGCCGGATCCCCCGTAATAACGAGAATTTGATTCATCCCGAGTGCATGCAAGCCCATTAGATGGGACTGCTGACCGATCAAGTTCCGGTCCCGACACGCCACATGCACGAGTGGTTCGATACCCAGTTCACGCTTGATGATCGCTCCAAGTGCCATGTTGCTCATTCTCGCGGTAGCCAGCGAGTTATCTGCCATCGTGATTGCGTCGGCTCCCGCCTTTCGCAGAGCAATACTGCCTTGGATAAACTTTTCGATATCAAGATCGCGAGGCGTGTCATATTCGACAATCACAGTATGACGCTGCTTTACCAAATCCACAACCGTCGGCTCGTTTGGCGGGGTTAAGTTTGGTTCCTTTTCCAAAACAGTTACATGAACTTCGGGAGTTGGATTTTGCCGGTTGACCCGCTGACGGCCCGCGACAGCTTTTGCAATCGCTCGAATATGTTCGGGCGTTGTGCCGCAGCACCCGCCGATTAGCCCTACGCCTTGCTGCAAAAGCTTTACTGCGGTTTCACCAAAATATTGCGCATTCGACTTAAACGCATATTCGCCATCCACTAAAGCCGGTCGCCCCGCGTTCGGATATGCTGACAGAGACAGACCGTCCGGCACTACAGTTTTTTCCAGGGAACGCAGAATCTCAATAGGACCTAACCTGCAGTTTAAACCCACTACGTCCGCGCCGGCTTTTTGTAATTGTAAGAATGCGTTGGAAAGGTCGTACCCGTCTCGCGTGCGTCCGACTTCCAACAGCGCTAATTGAGTGAGAATCGGCGTGCCGGAAACTTGTGTTAAGGGACGGATCACATCTAAAGCCAGCAGCAGTTCTTCCACATCATAGAAGGTTTCCAGCATGATGCCATCCACACCTTCGTCCAACAGAGCTGCTGCCTGCTCCTCAAACACGTCCCGATACTGATCCAAGGGTTTACTGAGTACCCGCCCGGCCGTTATAGAACCAATGCTGCCGATTACAAAAGCGTCTTTTTCCGATTGCTCCAAAGCTTCCCGCGCAATCTTAACCGCAGCCCGATTGATTTCGGACGTTTTGCTCTCCAGCCCATACCGTGATAAGGCCTCCCGGTTCGCGGCATAAGAGTTGGTCTCGATCACTCGGGCCCCCGCCTCCAAGTATGCCTGATGAACCTGTCGAACCCATTCCGGATTGGACAGACACAACAGTTCCGTTGAGGAACCCGCCGTATACCCTTGTTGGTAAAAAAGCGTTGCGATCGCCCCGTCACCCACCAAAACATCCGAACGCAAACGCGCTTTAAATTCTGCCTGCCGATTCATCGCCTTACCGCCTTTCCTTTGTTCTAACGCTCAGGAAATAAAAAACCTCTTCTCGGCACCAAGAAGAGGATGGATTGCAAATTTAGATTCGCTCACGATTCCTCTCTTATCTGCCAAAACGCCCGTTCCGAAGCGTTTTGCTGGAGTTAGCACCTTGTATCACAAATGATGTGATACCGGTTGCCGAGGTTTCGCAGGGCCAGTCCCTCCACCTCTCTGGATAAGAGCTTTATGCAATTTTTCCGATTAAATCAGATTATTGCTGAAATCATACCAACTAAAGAGCAGAATGTCAATCAATGTTTGTCCCACAAGATCAAAAAGCATCCGTCTACCCTCAGCAGACGGATGCTTTTTATTGAACCCGACAGCCCCACCTACGCCATCGAGCGTGACGGCCAATAGCGCCGTCCTACCTGTTGCACTGTGCTTACTTAACCGGCCATGACTTAAGCCATGACTTACTAATGAAAATGAGCTCACACCCATAGTAGGTTCCTCATCGAAAAGTTCCTTGAAAATTTTCCCCGAATCCCGCCTCAACAATATATCTTAATTATTATTTCATGTCAATTATTTTCTTCAAAGATTGTTATAAGTTGGTTATCGGTCTGACTTCCTCCTTCTTCGGTAAAAAAGATGTTGATACTTTACGAATGGTACGAATCATGTCCGGTGTCAATTGCTTGTCAAACGAACGGAAGCCTGCCAGTTTAAACCCGTGTTTTCGAGCCATTTCGTCGATTTGCCGCACTTGTTCGACCCTTATGTTGCGTCCCAGAGTAAAACATTCATACCGCTTCTCGAGTGCGAGCAGCATTGTTTCTGCCATGCATGCATAGACAACACCTTTTGGCAGACCAAATCGAAACCCTGATTGATATTCACCCGGAATTTCCACAAGGCCGCCTTCTATCACCAGCACATCGGGCCGTTTCTCCGCTACTGCCTTCGCCACATCGCGCGGACGGGCAACATCACAAACCACCGCTCCTGCCTTCAAATCTTCCGGATACAAAATCGTGTCCGCACTTCCCGATACAGTTACCACCAATTCCGATTTCCGCACCGCATGACGGACATCCGTTGAAATATCAACCATCTTGCCCGACTCGCTCATAATGATTCCCGCAAGATGCTCCAGCTTGGATTCGTCCCTGGCAGCAATTGTTAAACTTCCCACGTGAGGGGCCAACAATCTTGCGCAGATCGAACCGATCGCTCCGGTTGCGCCGATCACTGTCAAGTGTGACTCTTTCGGCTCAATGTCCATTAATACAGCCGCCTGACGAATCGCTTGGATCGCGGTGGCCACCGTATAGCTGTTCCCCGTGGTAACCGGTATACGCAGATGCTTGGCAATTGTAATTCCCGCATCCCCAACCACCGATGTGAACGCTCCCAGACCCAGTATTTTGGCACCCGCACGTTCCGCCCGCTTTCCTGCCCGAATAATCTTGTTCAATACGGTAGGCAGCGGAAGTTCAAGCATTTGTTTGGCAGTTAGCGTAGTGGCTACGAACCACCCTTCCACTTCGTTATGCTCCGACCGAATCGCGCGTAAATGATCCACCTGGAGTGGCGGGGCAAATCGCATAATCCGCTCCAATAAGGCAGGCGGCCAATTTTGCAGGGATGGAAATTTTTTTGCTACATCCGTAACATCTTCCGGGTGTACAAGAAATCCAAACGTGTCCATAAGGTCAACTCCCAAACTGGCTATTGGTTGTGGATCTTCCTTCAAACCTTTCTTTAATGGCTTTTAACATGGACTCCCCATTCTGTCGGAGTTTCACTTTGGCAACCGGATTCAATATAGAGGACAACATAGGAACTCCGAAATCAAAATCAACAGTTAAAGTCACCCGTGTATGGTCACCGTCCTGCTTTACAATCCATTCTCCTTCGAACTTTTCGAGATCGCCTTCAATCTGGGAATACTTGATCCGGGTCTCCACGTCATCGAACTCATCCCTCTCCCGCCATCTGAAAGACATGCCGTTTAATGTGCTGTCCCATGCAGTAATGGTCCAATTCTCGCCCCGTTCCAAAACCCGGACTTCGTTTAAGGACGGCATGAACCGGGGATAGGACTCCATATCCTTGATCAATTGAAAAACTTCATCTGCCTGGCCCCGAATCGTCTGATGAACTTCAACTAACGGCATAGGAAAAGCCTCCTTCCAGAGCTTTATGAAATGCGGCGATGACCCGATCCATCTCTTGTTTGGATATTGTGAGCGGAGGCTCAATCCGGGTAACCCTCAGGTTGTTCAGTGCAAATGCGGTCAGAACCCCCTGTTCGATCAGTTCGGCCATAGCCAGACCGCCAATTGCCTCATTGGCAAACTCAACCCCAATCATCAGTCCCCTGCCGCGAATTTCCGTTACGGTCCCGGGATATTGATCGGCCAACCTGCGCAAACCGGTCATCAGATAGGATCCTTTGACGGCCGCCTCCTGATACAGCCTTTCTTCAAGCAGCACATCAATTGCAGCATTCGCTGCCGCACAAGCCAGCGGATTTCCGCCGAATGTCGATGTATGGAGCAGCGGGGCATCCTTGTAGGCCTCATACAGATGAGGTCTGGCAATAAATGCCCCAATTGGCATGACACCTCCGCCTAGCGCCTTGGCGAGGCACATGATGTCGGGTACCACACCCTCCTCTTCACATGCAAAAATCTGGCCGGTGCGTCCCATGCCTGTCTGGACTTCATCCGCGATCAACAGCACCCCTTTGCGATTACACAGTTCTCTCACTTCCCTCAGGTAACCGTAAGGGGGAACAATAATACCTGCTTCTCCCTGAATCGGTTCCAGAATTACCGCTGCCGTATCGGAGTCAATGGCTGCTTCCAAGCGCTCCAGATTGCCAAAGGGGACATGGACAAAACCGGAGAGAAGCGGCTCAAACGGTTCTCGATAAACGTCTTTCCCTGAAGCGGACAAAGACCCCAATGTTTTACCGTGAAAGGAATTGAACATTGAGATGATTTTGGTCCTGCCTGTTGCAATCCGGGCGAGCTTGATCGCTCCCTCCACCGCTTCGGTACCCGAATTGCAGACGAATGTGTAGGTAAGGTCGCCGGGCGTAATGCGGCACAAGCGCTCCGCAAAATCGGCCATCGGTTCGCAAAGCATAATTTTACTGGAAAGCGGCATCTTTCTGAGCTGCTCCTCTACAGCTTGTACGATGCGCGGATGCTTGTGACCAAAAGCAAATGTCCCATAACCGCCTACACAATCAATCATCCGCTTGCCTTCCCAGTCGGTTACGACAGAGCCTTCCGCTTCCCGTTCAACAGCAGACAGTCCCATGAATCGAAGCAGCCGGGCCAATCCCGGATTGATGTATTGTTCATATTTGGATAAGACCTGTTCGTTTTTAGACATTGCGCACCTCCAGATCAACTACAATATGTGGAAAATCAGATATTCTTATGCAATCATCGCCTTGTTTTATCGATCGTCCGCAGAATGCCGGGCCGTTTCTCGTTCCACTTCAATGGCGTTCGCATCGTTACGTGCAGAAAGGCCTTTCCGTTAAACGGCAGCAATGGCCATAAGTAGGGTGTCCCAAGAGACTTTGTCCGAGTTAACAGCAGAATCCAGAGAGCCATACCCAGAGCAAATCCCCAAAGGGCCATGCCCAACATTCCAAAGACAGCCGTAATGACAATAAGACCCAGTCGGCTAATCCGGTTGGCAAGGGCAAACTCGTAGCTCGGCGTCGCGTAATTTCCTACCGCAGCGATGGCAATATACAGCACCACTTCTTTGATGAAAAATCCGACATCCACTGCAACTTCCCCCAATATGACCGCTGCTACCAACCCCATAGCGGTTGCCAACGAAGAGGGCGTATGGATGGCAGCCATCCGCAGGATGTCGATCCCGAGTTCGGCAATCAACAACTGCCAGAACAAATGAATCTTTCCCGCATTTTCCGGGATCACGAATTTGAGAGCATCGGGAACGATCGAAGGATTTAGGATAAGCGCCAACCAAAGAGGAGGAACCAATAAAGAAGCCAGGATGGCCACCAAGCGAATGATGCGAAGATAAGCTCCTACGATCGGTTTTTGGCGGTACTCTTCCGCATGCTGCACATGATGAAAGAATGTCGTGGGTGTGATCATCACCGACGGGGATGTATCCACATAAATCAAAACGTGCCCCTCCAACAGATGAACGGCTGCCACATCAGGACGTTCCGTATAGCGGATCATCGGGTAGGGATTCCAAATTTGTTTGAAGACCAATTCTTCAATTGTTTTTTCCGCCATCGGGAGTCCGTCAATGTCCACTTTCTTCAGTTCGTTCCGAAGAGTGTCCACCAAATCCGGATTGGCAACATCCTTGATATAACCAATGGAGATATCAGTTTTTGAACGGGCTCCGACGCGCATAACCTCAAACCGCAACCTAGGGTCCCGGATCCGTCGGCGGGTCAAAGCGGTATTAAATATAATTGTCTCAGTAAAGCCGTCTCTCGCACCACGCACCACTCGTTCCAAATCCGGTTCTTCCGGACTCCTGGCGGGATACGTGCGGGCATCAATCAGGATCGCTTCCGTTTCTCCGTCAATCAATAAAACAAGCGGTCCAGCCAATAAATTAACGACGATCTGGTCGAGATCGGACTCCGTGCTTATTTCGACATAGGTGATGTGGGTTTGCAATAAGCGTTGGATTTCCCTGGCGGACAACGCCCCCTGGTTCAGTTCAGCCAAATGCTCCATGATCCGGTTCATGATGTCGTCTTTCACAAACCCGTCTATGCAATAAAAAGCAAACTCTTTTCCCGCATAACGCAAACGGTTATGGAGGATATCGAAACTTTCATTAACGCCCAACAGTTCGTTCAAATACTCCACATTGGCGTCCAAATCAGACTCCAGATGCTTCATTTCTCGAATCTCCTGCATGCTGCCCCCCCCTTTTATCTATCTCAATCAATCAGTATGGGAAAAAAAAGCCCCCGTCAAACGTGGGGGGCTTCAGGTTAAAATATCGCTTCAGGAATGAATGGTTGTTGACAAAATGGGAAACACATAAAAGAACTTAAAGAAAAGGGGAATTGAAATGGGGTACTATAAACTCAGCAGGGAACCGGCCGATCAGAATAAACGGATGCAGGGAAACCAGGAACTTGAAATCGTTCAAGCCTGGCAGAAAGATCTCCTGCCGGAAGAATTCCCGGAGGGCGCTTACGGCTCTACAATCTATCTGGATCAGCCGATTGGAAAATCGTCTGAATGGGAACCGGGACAGCAGGTAGTATCCCGGTATCAGGATGAGAATCCCGCCTTCCATGATTTTAAAGTTCCGACCGACGCAGAGTTGCCCGATTTATAAAAAGAAATCTTTTGAAGACTTCACCCTTTTGGATTTGGGGTGAAGTCTTTTTTATTTCGCTGTGCGAGCGCTTTATCCAAAACCTTAAAAATTTTATATTTTTTGGAAGGAATAATTAACCAAATGTCGTATCCATATATCATACGGTCCGTAACAAACTTTTGGGCACATCATGGTGTTGTCGAATCATTATTAACAGGAGGTTGGTGTATGAAATTCCAAAAGGCTTTAATTTCTCTGTTTGCTCTGACACTTCTAACATCTCCCGGAACGTCATGGGCTTCAGGCTCTGATGACTCTACAAAAGAAGTGTTTGTTTGGGGGGTTTCTGATTACCCTTGGAACTGTAACTATTCAGATCTCAGCCGCGTAAATGATCTTAGCAATGAAATAATCAATACATTCCCCTCAACATGGACAAAAAGGAAAACTATGGACAATAGTGTTACCCGAAGTGATTTCTTAAATAATGTGGGGTATGGGGACTTCGTTTTCTACCTTGGCCATGGATTAAAAGACAACTATAGATTGCATTTTGGAGCTAATCATCCGTGGGCTGAAGATGATTCCGCCAATAATATTTGGAGATCGGATTTGCAATTGGGTCCTTGGGGATCTACTGCCGGGGGAGATGTCGATTACGTTAACTTTCATACATGTAATTTTCTCCGGGCTCTCGACTGGAATGAGAGATGGTCAATTCTAGCTATGATGGACGGTACACATATGCAACTAGGGTATGGAAGTACAATGTGGATGTATCCCGGTCAGATGCAGGATTATGCTACACGTCTTAAGAATGGTGAATATGTAAAAGATGCTTGGGTGAATGCAGCTAAAGTATATCAACCCAAAGCAGCACCAAACGTTGATGTCTATGCCGTTGTAACCGCTCACAAAAGTACTATTTACGATAAAATGTCTAGCGGCGACTCTAATGATCCCCCTGGATTCTTGGATGAAAACGCCAATGAATTTTACCTTTATAGCTATCTAGTTGCTTCAGCTCAATAAATTAAAGGGGTGATTACCTTGAAAAAGGTTTCAATTGGAATTTTAATGATATCAATGATTGTCGGAGGGGTATATTTGACCAGAAGTAAAAATAGTTATGAATATCCCTTCTTTCCAGCGATGGGAAATGAAACACATATAGAACATATAGAGCCAACTGGTTTGTCATCGGACACCACCGAAGTTCCTGTATTTAAGACAAAACCAGTAATCAATCCGACCGAAAAAGCAAAAACCCTTGCAACAAGATTTAATTTAAAGGATTACAAAACATCAGAGAATGAGAGATCTATTTCACTTGTTAGTGAGGATAGTAGTATTGAATTTTTTAAAAACTCTGGCAGCTTTGTCTACTTAAAGAAAGTCAAACCTGAAGATCCATCGAATTTACCCTCCTTAGAACAGGCTAAGTCTCTAGCCAATTCCTTTGTAAAGTCTTTGGGTTACAATGACTATGCAGTATCTAAGGTAGCAGAAGAAAAGAGATACAATCCTATATCAAAGGGCAAAGAGAACGAAGTCACAGTAGGGATTAACGTTTTCTTTAGTAAAAAATTAAAAAACATGGAAATATACGGCGGAGACCGTATCGAAATTGATTTTGGTTCAAACGGTGAGATTACAAAAGCTTTCTTCTTAACTCGGGATTATGAAGAAAGTAATCTGGAAAAGACAATTTCTCCCCAAGAAGCATTTGATCGAGCAAGGAAAGGGAATGGCGCAGTATATACTGAAAGTTCAGCAAAACATGCGGTAATAAATAAGAGTTCCATTGCATACTGGACTGCTCCAGCACCTGAGTTCCAAAAAGATGTGATTCCAGTTTATATCTTTGAAGGCACCACCGATGAAAACAAAGCAGTTACAATAATAACCCCTGCTATTGAGGTTCAACCAAAATGAAATCTATGAAAAAATTCTTGTTTGTATTTACTCTAACTTTTGTTCTTTTAACTTTCTTGAGTACTCAATTTATACCCTATGATTATCCATCAGAGCCGTTTTGGATAGTTTTGTATTGGCAAATAAAGGACCAATTGTTTAGGGGAAACTTTTATGCACTCCCATTTTTCATTGCATCCTTAGTAACTGGTTTAATTGCAACTTTTTTTACAAAAATTAAGTAAGTCTGTTCCAAAAGTAATTCAATCTGATTTGGACAGCCCCACTCTTTCATGAAGAAGCTTGGTTTTTCATTCTTTAAGTCGCTTCTTCCTAGCATCTTGATGTAAAACAGGAGATAAAGATTAAATACTACCAAATATTATCTCCCTAAGAAGTATGGATAGAGTCGTCAGCAAGAGTCTGCTTCTCTATCCATTTTTCTATATAATAGTTTTATTTTTATTGGTTGTAATGTAGTTCTGTTCCATTTAATCTTACAGATTTAGGAGCGCCTTTCCCTCTTTCACTGACTGAATTGCCGCAGCACCCGAGCAGTATGATCTGCCGCATCTGCTACGAGTTCACTTGCCGACTTTGTATCGCACAAACGGGAAGCTTGACCTGCCCAGAGAGACATATACTCCGGACGGTTTTGTTTGGCAGCTGCCTGCCGGATATCTCGAGTCAAGGCGTTTTGTATTGGGTAAGCCGGCACTTTGTCCCGGTGGGGTTCCATTTCCGAGATAAACCGGTTTTTAATGCCCCTTGCCGGTTTGCCTGAAAACGCTCGGGTGACGACCGTACTTTCATCCGTACTTTCGCGAAGCGCTTCTTTGTATTTCTGATGTGCTCCGCTTTCGGAACAAGTCAAAAATGCGGTACCCATCTGCACACCTTCAGCTCCCAGAGCCAAGGCGGCTGCGATTCCCCGTCCATCCATAATTCCACCCGCAGCAAGGACAGGTATATGTACGTGATCTACAATCTGGGGGATTAACGCCATAGTTCCAACCAGTGCCTGGTCAAAAGAACCAAGGAACGTTCCGCGATGGCCCCCCGCCTCGCTTCCCTGCCCCACGATGAGATCGATCCCTTTTTCCTCCAGCTCCACCGCTTCTCTTACAGTTGTGGCCGTACCGATGACAGTGATCTTGTTTTCTTTTAACGCTTTCAGCTGTTCAACGGTCGGAATACCGAAAGCAAAACTGAACACAGGCACCCGTTCTTCGATTACAACTGCCAATTGCTCCTGAAATGACTCCGCATATTTTGTAACAGTAGCTGTAGAGTCGATTCCCAATTCGCTGCGAAAAGGCTGCAGAATTCCATTCATATTCTCGATTTCGTTATCAACTTCAGGAATAGGTTCCGGAACGAAGAGATTGACGGCAAATCGCCGGTCGGTCAGCTTACGTATTTCTCCTACAGCCGTACGAATCTGCTCGGGTGACATATATCCGGCCCCTAACGTTCCAAGTCCTCCGGCGTTCGATACAGCTGCCACCAACTCCGGGGTAGTGGCTCCCCCTGCCATTCCAGCCTGCACAATGGGAAAATCAATTTCCAAGCGATCCGTTACTCGCGTCTTAGGCCACATGTTTATTCTCCTTTCAAATGCCAAAAGGAAGACCACCCTCATGGTCTTCCCTTTTTGCAATTTTTAATCTTCCATCGTCGACAGGTCGCCGGTCGGCAGCCCCAATTCCCATGCTTTCAGAACGCGCCGCATGATCTTTCCGGAGCGGGTTTTCGGCAGCTTGTCTCGGAACTCAATTTCACGGGGTGCCGCATGAGCAGCCAGCCCTTTTTTCACAAATTCCTGAATCTCTTTGATTAACTCATCAGACGGTTTGTACCCTTCACGCAGTGAGATAAATGCTTTGATAATCTCGCCGCGAAGCGGATCCGGCTTGCCAATAACCCCGGCTTCCGCTACCGCCGGATGTTCCACCAATTTGCTTTCAACTTCAAATGGTCCCACCCGCTCACCGGATGTGTTAATCACATCGTCCACACGGCCTTGGAACCAGAAGTATCCATCCTCGTCCTTATAGGCGGAATCCCCTGAAATGTACCAAGGTTCCATACGGAAATATTCTTCGTATTTCGCCGGATTCTTCCAAATCTGACGCATCATGGACGGCCAGGGAGCACGAATGGCAAGATTCCCCATCCGATTTGGCGGCAGTTCATTGCCTTGATCATCCACAATCGCCGCATAGATGCCCGGGAACGGTTTTCCCATAGACCCCGGCTTAATCGGCATGGACGGATAGTTGCTGATTAACTGCCCGCCGGTCTCCGTCATCCACCAGTTGTCATGGATCCGTTTTCCATACACTTTCAATCCCCAGCGAACTACTTCCGCGTTCAGGGGTTCTCCTACGGACAATACATGGCGGAGAGAAGAAAGATCAAATTTCTTCACCAGATCATCCCCGGCTCCCATCAGCATTCGGAACGCCGTGGGTGCGGAGTACCACACCGTAACTTTGTATTTCTCAATCGTTTGATACCAATCTTCCGGAGAAAATCGTCCGCCGCGAATTACGGATGTCACACCGTTCAACCAGGGTGACCACATGCCGTACACAGTCCCTGTAACCCAACCGGGGTCAGCTGTGCACCAGTAAATATCGTTTTCCTGCAGGTCAAGAATCCATTTCCCTGTCTGCAGGTGTTGAATCATCGCATTGTGAACGTGCAGGACACCTTTCGGCTTGCCTGTGGAACCGGATGTATAGTGCAGCTGCAGACCGTCTTCCCGGTCAACCCATTCGATATCCAATTGGTCGGAAGCTTCCGCCATTAATTGCTCAAAGCTTAATTCGCGTTCTCCCAATTCGCCTTCCGCCCCAACCAGAATCACATGCTTCAGGGCAGGAAGTTCAGCAACGGGCACCCGATCTTTCAGTTTGGGTGTGGTGATGATTGCAACCGCTTCGGAATCCTGCAAACGATCTTTGACAGCCGCTTCCATGAAAGCTTCAAAAAGCGGTCCGACGATTGCCCCGATTTTTACGGCACCAACGTAAGAGGCATAGAGTTCCGGGGTGCGAGGCATAAATACGAAAACACGATCTCCCTTTTGAATACCAAGTGAACGCAATACGTTTCCAAACTTGTTTGAAAGGGTTTTCATTTGGGAGAATGTATAAGATTCATCACGCGTCGGATCACTAAACAGAAGAGCCAGTTTATCCCCGCGCCCTTCGTCCACGTGACGGTCCACCGCCTCATAGGCGATATTTACTTTTCCTGTTTTTGACCAGGTAAACTCTTTTTCAACATCTTCCCATTTAAAATTGGCATAGGCTTCCTCGTAATCCTTCAAGTTGTTCCCAGATGTCATTACCGGAATCAATTCTTGTTCACGAACTTGTTCTGCCATTGAATCCCAGCCTCCTCACCCAAACTATCAAAATTTAGTTTATTGAAATTTCTGTGTCTATTTTAGCACACTGAATTTTCCACTACAATTCACCTTTTTTTCATATTCCAACTGCTCAAGTTTGAAAACCATGCTGTATAATAACAATAACAAGTGGAGGTGGTAGGAATGCCAGCCTTTGAACATAAAAAAACGTATTATTCGAAAACCCTGTCTGCTCCAAACGGAGAACTTCATATAGAAGGTCCGGTTTCACCCGAGACGCTCGCTTCCCTTCATTTTCATGAAGGGTTAAAAGCGTTTCGCCCTGCCCCCCGGCAGCACCGGGCATTGGTGGAGATTGCCGGGTTACCTGAGGGGCGCATTATAATTGCACGGCACAACCAAACAGTCGTTGGATATGTCACATATGTCTATCCGGATCCCCTGGAACGTTGGTCGGAAGCGCATCTCGATAATTTATTGGAGCTAGGCGCGATCGAAGTCATTCCGGAGTTTCGGCACGGCGGAGCAGCCAAAGCGCTGCTCGAAGTTTCGTTTATGGATGATGCAATGAACGATTATATCGTAATTTCAACCGAGTATTACTGGCATTGGGACCTCAACGGAACCGGGCTGTCGGTTTGGGATTATAAGGAAGTGATGAAAAAGGTCATGGGGTCTGTCGGGATGGAGGTGTTTACAACCGATGATCCCGAGATTACCTGTCACCCGGCCAATATGCTGATGGGGCGAATCGGCAGTCGAGTTCCACGAGAGTCAATTGAGCGTTTTCACGATATTCGCTTTAAAAATCGATTCATGTTTTAGTACGCAAAGGAGGGGTAGAATGCTAGTCGAACAAGCCATGACTTCCGACGTCATCTGCGTTTCGCCTGATACTCCGATCTCGGAAGCGATTGCGATTACAACCGCCAAGCGGATAAGACATCTGCCGGTCGTCAAGGACGGAGAACTGGTTGGAATTCTTTCTGACCGCGACCTGCGCAATGCGATGCCTTCCTGTTTGGTTGAAGCTGACAGCCTTCCTGTCGAAGGGACACCGGTCAGTTCCATCATGATCACAAACGTTATAACCGCACATCCCCTGGATTTTGTGGAAGATGCCGCAAGCACTCTCTACCATAAACGGATTGGGTGTTTGCCGGTAGTCTCCCGTGGAAAATTGGTTGGAATCATAACCGAACGGGACATCTTGCATACCTTGGTCGAAATGATGGGCGTCTCCACTCCAACATCCCGGATTGAAATCCAAGTCCCAGACCGTCCCGGAATGCTCGCCGAAGTTGCAGACTTTCTTCGAGCAAGAAAAACAAATGTAGCAAGCGTGATGGTCTTCCCGAGTCCAACCGAAGGGCAGAAAACCCTGATTTTGTGGTTGAAAACGATGGATCCGCGCCGGTTTATTCACGACGTGGAGAATGCGGGCTATACAGTGATCCAGCCGCCTGCATGGAAACAGGGGTAGAGTATGAAGCACCGGGCAGCTTTCATTCATAGCGAGTCTTTTTTGAATTATAAATTCGGTGAAGAACACCCGTTTAATCCGAAACGTCTGCAAATGACCTGGGATTTGATTCAAGAATTGGGATTGTTGGATGAATCGTATATAGTTCCCCCAAGACCGGCTACGCCGGAAGAGTTGTTCCGGGTTCATGACCGGGAATTTATTGAGGCTGTAAAAAAAGCATCCACATTGTCTCGTGACGCCGATTCTTCCGTAATTGGTTTCGGACTTGGAACGGAAGACACCCCTATTTTTCCGAATATGCATGAAGCCACCAGTTTAATTGTGGGAGGAACCGTCCTGGCGGCTGAGCTGGTCATGTCAGGGGCTGTGGAACATGCGCTCAATCTGGCCGGTGGTCTGCACCATTCCCGTCGGAACGAAGCATCCGGCTTTTGCGTTTATAACGATATCGGAGCAGCAATCGCCTACATACGTGAACGTTTCAATGCCCGGGTTCTGTATCTTGATACCGATGCTCATCATGGAGACGGAGTGCAATGGATGTTCTATGATGATCCCGAGGTACTCACCATTTCATTTCATGAGACGGGCAAATATCTGTACCCCGGGACGGGGGAGATAGATGAGCGGGGCAACGGACGCGGCTACGGTTATTCTCTGAATATCCCGCTCGAACCTTTTACTGAGGACGACTCTTGGATCGCTTCACTCCGTTCGGTTTTACCGAATGTCTTTCGCAAATTTAATCCTGATGTGGTGATCTCACAAAATGGTTGCGATGCTCACCAATACGATCCTCTGACTCATCTCTCGGCCACCACCCGGATCTACCGGGAGATCCCGAAAATGGTTCACGAATTGGCTCATGAAGTTTGCGATGGCAGATGGATTGCGGTCGGCGGCGGCGGTTATGACATTTGGCGTGTGGTTCCGCGTGCGTGGACAATGCTGTGGGCCGAATTATCGGGCCAACCGCTTCCTGATGAAATCCCGCAGGCGTGGATCAACCGTTGGCAGTCCGAATCTCCGGTTCCTTTGCCAACCAAATTTCTTGACCCGCCAGATCTGTTTCCCCCGATTCCCCGGCGGTCGGAAATCGAAGAGAAGAATCAAATCACTGTGCGGCGGGCGATGATGGGAACACCGTTTTTGTTGTAGGCACTGTAAATAAGGAAAAAGCACGGAAACCCCGTGCTTTTTCTTATTCAAAACAGACCGGCAATCGCTTGTGGCGAGGTACATAATTTCTCCCATTCAGGAAAAACTTTGATGGAAACCCACTGGACGTTGACTTTGGAACTGAAGGGAGATTTTCGAATGTCCACTGCCACAATACGCCCCTATACAACCTCGAAACTGTTTATGTACACATCCATTGTCTGGTTATTGATTGGAATGGTGGTTGCTCTTCTGGTTGCAGTCAAGTCGGTCAATCCCGATTTTTTAGCCATCAACCGCTGGTGGCAAGAATACTTCACATACGGAAGACTGCGGCCGATTCATACGAATACAGTCCTTTTCGGGTGGTTAACCCCTGCTTTTTTCGCCATGTGGTTTTACATAGTCCCCGTATTGACAAAAGCACCCTTATACAGTGAACGACTCGGTGTATTCACGGTTTGGGCATGGAACGTTGTCTATGCAATCGGCATGGTGATGCTGTTTCTGGGCCGACAAGTACCGGTCGAATATTCGGAGATGCCTCTCGTTATTGACATTCCCATTATCCTCATTACCGGACTGATGGTATACAACCTGGCTCGAACCATTATGAACCGTAAAGAACGGATTTTGTACGTCACTCTCTGGTATTTTCTCGGAACGATGGTGTGGCTCCCGATGATTTATATCGTGGGGAACATACCTGGAGCGTATCTGTCAGGGATCGGTCAAGCCTCCATTGCGTACACTTGGGTGCATAATATTATCGGCATGTGGTTTACCCCAGCGGGTGTTGGAACGATTTATTTCTTAATGCCCAAGCTTTCGGGTAAACCGATTTACAGTCATAAATTGTCTCTGATCGGATTTTGGACAATCGGTGCCTTCTATATTTGGAACGGACCTCATCACTTGGTCAACGGACCGATCCCGCTTTGGCTGATGAAAGCAGGCATCATACCAAGTGTTTTGCTGATTATTCCGGTTTGGACCGTTCTGGCCAATGTGATTGG
This sequence comes from Effusibacillus consociatus, assembly GCF_042652925.1. Lineage (NCBI taxonomy): Bacteria > Bacillati > Bacillota > Bacilli > Caryophanales > Alicyclobacillaceae > Effusibacillus > Effusibacillus consociatus. Next base: position 31,270 of record NZ_JBHSHC010000147.1, on the reverse strand, counting down.
GACTATGAAGGGCGCTTGGCACAAAATCTCGGAAAACATTGAACTCAAGTTCATGATGACTGGAACTCTCTTTTACTTCCTGGCATGCATTCAAGGACCTTTTCAGGCACTAATGGGACCGAATGCGATCCTGCATTTTACATACTGGACCGTCGGACATGCCCACTTGCCCTTATTTGCCGGATTCTCACTCGTTGCCTTTGCCGGTTATTACTATGCACTTCCCCGTATCATCGGGCGCCAAATCTATAGTCGGTCCCTAATGAACTGGCATTATTGGTTTTCGGTCGTCGGATTCTTAATTTTTGGTTTTGCCATGTGGTTAGCCGGGATCCTGCAAGGATTTGGCTGGATGGACGGCAATCAGGTAGGGGCCGCTTTTGTGAAGGTATTGGAATCTCTGCATATGTACCTGATTGCTCGTGCGATTGGGGGAACATTCATGTTCCTTGGGCAGATTGCATTTGCTTGGAACATTTACAAAACGGCTACAGCCGGCAAACAAGCGGAAGCGGAAGAACCGATGCCTGTACTGCAATAGTTGGGCTCCAACAACATTAGTTCAAGGGGGGACTACATTTGGCCAACCAGTCGGAGAAGAATATTGGAGCGTTATTGGGGGGAGCAATTGCCGTTTTCATGATCGGAATCATTGGCACCTGTGTATTGCCGTTTTTCGATTCTTCGATAAATACGCCAACAGCGACGGCTAAGCTTAAGAATTACCTTCCGAACTCGGCGGAAGCCCGTGGACGTGTAGTGTATATAAAAGAAGGCTGTTATTGGTGTCACAGCCAGTCCGTTCGACCGGTCAAAGCCGATTCGAAATTGGGACCTGTCTCGGTACCCGGTGACTACTATTACGACAAAATCCCCTTAATCATGACCCAGCGAACAGGACCTGACTTAACCTGGGTAGGAAGCCGGTACAGCCCGGAATGGCAATACGAACATCTGAACAATCCGCAGAAATTCTATAATGGATCGATTATGCCAAAATACAACTACCTTTCCGAACAGGATAAAAAAGATCTTGTGGCTTACCTGATGAGTTTGAAACCCGCTCCCGCTGCAAAAGCCGGGGCGGCGGGAAGATAGGAGGGTCCTATATGACCATACAAGGATGGACATTGCTCCTCGTGATGCTTTCCTTAACAGCCAGCGCCGGTCTCGTCTTTTTCTGGGCGAAAAAAAACGGTCAATTTGAGAATGTTGAAGAAATTAAATACAGAATTCTTCAAGATGATGAGCGGGAGGGCTACTGATGGCTCACGATGAAAACCGCCCCTCAAAACACTACGATACAGTATCAGGAATTAAAGTGAAACACACGAGGGTTCCGAAGTTTCTAAAGTCCATCTATGTGATTTTGGCAGGATGGGCAGCCTATTACGCAATCACGGCCACCACAATCAATGACAGAACAGACGCAGTAACCCCGGTGGAAGTCACGGCAGAAGCCGGAAAAGAAATCTTTAACACCAGTTGTGCCGGATGCCATGCGGTTACCACGCAAAGGCTTGTAGGCCCTGGATTGGCGGGAGTCAAAGACCGTTTGGGGGATCAAGAATTGGAGAATGTTCTTCACAACGGCAGGCCGCAACGGGGGATGCCAGCTCCCCCCTCACTGGGTCTAAACGATGATCAAATCAGGGCTTTGAAACTGTACCTGGATACATTAAAGTGAGGTGACGGTCTTGAAACATGTTATTGGATCTTTCGAGAAACAGGAAACAGCGGAAGGACTGATCCAAGCGCTTCAGAATCAGATCCCAAAAGAAAAAATATCTCTCATTACCAAACCTGAACAGTTCTCTCCCAAAAATGAAACGCCAAAAACGGATTTGCCTGTCGACGGAGGTTTGATTGGTGCAGCTATAGGGGGGGCCATTGGCCTGGCCTTTGTTGGAGGATCGATTGCTCTCCCAGGTGGAACTCCCTTAATGGCTGGGTGGGGACCTCTTTTCGGTCTGCTATATGGGGGAATGTCTGGAGGTATTTTGGGAGGGTTGATCGATATCGGAGTCAATCCAACTTCTGCCAAAACACTCACGGAAGCTATAGAATCGGGAAAGTTCCTTGTATCAGCGGAAGTTTCAGAACATGACGCAGAAAATGTAAAAAAAATTTTCAGTGACTTTGGAGCCGATCATATCGCGGTTCAAGATTAAGAGTGGAATGATTTTAAACTTCTTCAACCCTTAATATTATGCGTGTATTTAACTTTTCCTCTTGTCAATTTGACAAGAGGTTTATTTTAGTTTATTTTGGTAAAGGTGTCGTAGGACTCCGGTCACGCGGAATGGTTTTACCGAAAACACTACTTTTTGCTTCCTGGGGGGGAACGCAAAAAGTGACATCACCTCAACTGCGAACGCAGTTGCTGGGGATGTGGAAAGGGGAATTCAATGAGGGAAAACACATCAGCGATGACGCTGGTGATGACGGTACTTATCGCCCTCACCATCACCTTGAACCCGGTTTTGACACCAAGTCAAGCCAGTGTTCAAAGGGAACGCGTCATCCTCTCTCTGCCGTGGAAAGAGACATCTTCGACTGTGAACATGGCCGCTTCAGTTACCGAACAGCCCGCATCCGAGAATGTCAAAGAAACGGAAGAGAAAGCTCAAGAAGACATTCAGTCCGCCGAGATACTAGCTTCACGAAGCGGACAAGCTCCGGCCAGAAAGGCAGAACCGCCAAAGCCTTCCTATTCGCAGGAAGATCTGTTTTGGTTGGCCAAAGAGATTTCTTCTGAAGCTAAAGGAGAAAGTTTAGAAGGCCAAATTGCAGTAGGGGCAGTTGTCCTCAACCGGGTAAATGATCCGCGCTTTCCGAAAACCATTAAGGACGTGATTTTCGCAAAGGGGCAGTTCGACCCGGTACGCTATGGAACCATTGAACAAGAACCGGTTCCTTCGGCGATGGAAGCAGCAAAGCGTGTACTGGAAGGAGAAAATCCGGTACCTGGTGCACTCTATTTCTACAATCCCACGATTGCAACAGATCAATGGATTCGTACTCTCCGCGTGATTAAACGAATCGGGAACCACGTGTTTGCTGCTCGATGAAAAGGTGAACCCTTCGGTGTTCACCTTTTTTTCCTATACAAGAAACTCCACTTAATTACTCCTGCTCTCTTAATCGGGACAATCCGTAGTAATACCCCCCGATAAAGATCACGTGCTTCCCGATCCATCCAGGTATCCAGCCGGTCATCATATACAAGCCGGCAGCCACCACAAATAAAAACGCAAGAAAACGATAGGTTCGGATGCTCTTCACATATTCTGCCTTATCCTGTCGTTTGCGCAAACGTTGTTGAACCAGACGGCCGATTGCGGTGCCAAGTATCAGCAAAACAATGAAGTACGCGATTTCGAGTATGTAATGAAACAGAAGATAACGGCCCGCCTGATTGGGGGATGCTGAAATCAACTGCTCTGCAATAAAAATCCCAACCGCAGCTGCCAAAAGCAGCCAATGCCACCCTTTCATCTTCACTCCTCCCCTCTCTACAGGGGCTATTTTTATGAGTCCCCACGAACATGGCAAGACAAGTGTGAAAAATGTTCAGAGCCGGTTTGTGACCGGCTCTCCTTTTACAGCTATTTACTTTACCGGAATCAAATTTTCTTTCGGAAGATACCCGCTCGTGCGCAGCCCCTCCATGAACTTTTCAAACTGCGGCAAATCCATCTGCTGCTTCGCGTCCGACAGCGCCACGCTGGGCTCCGGATGAACTTCCACGATCAATCCGTCTGCGCCAACAGCAAGTGCGGCTTTAGCAATCGGGAACATAATATCTTTTCGTCCGGTAGAATGGGTAATATCCACGATCACCGGCAAGTGGCTTTCCTGTTTAAGAATCGGAACCGCCGAAATATCAAGTGTGTTCCGGGTTGCTTTCTCATAAGTCCGAATGCCCCGCTCACAAAGAATGACCTGATCATTTCCGCGGGATACGATATATTCGGCAGCGAAGAGCAATTCTTCAATAGTAGCGGAAAGACCCCGCTTCAAAAGCACAGGCTTGCGGACGTTGCCCGCTTCTTTCAGAAGTTCAAAGTTTTGCATGTTTCTGGCACCGATCTGAATGACGTCGACGTAGTCGAGAGCCATCTCGATATCGGACGGGGATACGATTTCGGAAATCACGGACATTCCGTATTTATCAGCCGTTTTCCGGATCAGTTCCAGACCTTTTTTGCCAAGACCCTGGAAGTCGTAAGGAGAAGTTCTCGGTTTATAGGCACCGCCCCGAAGCAGCTGAATCCCATGCGGTTGCAAACCTGCTGCCACCGTATCCATCTGTTCCGGTGTTTCCACCGAGCAGGGACCTGCAATGATTACAGGCTGGCCTGCACCGATTCGGAGGCCGTTAACTTCAACCACTGTGTCTTCCATTCGCTTTTTCCGGGACACAAGCAGTACCTTCTTTTCTTCTTCCATCAAGCCAAGAGATGCTTGGAAAATCTGTTTGAACAAATGACGAACCGTATTGTCGTCAAAAGGCCCCGGATTTGCCGCAACCAACTTGTCGAGCATTTCTTTCTCCCGAATCGGGTCAAATCGGTCAGTTCCTTTTGCTTTCTTGAGTTCACCAATCTCTTGTACCAGTTCAGCCCGGCGGGACAACAGTTCCAAAATCTCAATGTTAATTTCATCCAGTTGGGAACGAAGTTCCGCTAATCTCTCTTTCCCCATGGTTTCTCCTCCATCCTTACTTTACTTCAAGTTTCATCTCTTTTACCGATTCTTCCAATGCCGCTAAGAATCGAGTGTTTTCCTCCGGCAGCCCGATGGTTACCCGAATCCAGGTTGGGAGTCCGAAGAAACCGCCATCCCGGATGATAACTCCTTTCCTCAAGAGAGCCTGAAAGAGCTCCTTGGAGTCAACACCGGTATCCACAAGGATAAAATTGGTTTCCGTCGGTATGTACTTCATGCCCAACCGGCGAAACCCTTCATAAAGCGCTTGTTTCCCTTCGGAATTCACCTTGCGGCTTACCTCGATATGCTCTTCATCATGCAGCGCGGCAACAGCAGCCACCTGTGCCAAATGATTCACGTTAAACGGCTCGCGAACCCGGTTCACGTAGTTCACGATCTCCGGTTTCGTTATGGTATAGCCAACCCGCAAAGCTGCCAAGCCAAACAGCTTGGAGAATGTACGCATGACCGCCACATTGTACCCTTTCTTCAAAAGATCGAGTCCTTGGGCGTAGTCGGGTGCTTCGACATATTCATTGTAAGCTTCGTCAATCACAACCAGAATCTCAGGAGAAATCCGCTGCAGGAAAGCCTCCAGGTCGGACTGACGGATATAAGTGCCGGTTGGATTGTTCGGGGAACAAAGGAATACAATTCGTGTCCGATCCGTAACCGCGTTGGCAAAATCGTTCAAATCGTACTCGAATCCTTCACCCAAAGGAACCTCAACTGTTCTGCCGGCCATTAATGTAGATGCAAATTTGTATTCCGAAAAAGAGGGGCTCGGGACTACAATTTCATCGCCTGGTTCCAGAAAAGTAGTGCAGAAAAACGAAATTACTTCATCCGATCCGTTTCCGATCAACAACATATCCTCGGATACATTATGATACGCGGCCAGCTCGCTTTTTAAAACGACCTGCCCTCCGTCCGGGTAACGATGCAGGTCGAACAGCGATTGCTGAATCGCCTCCTGTGCCCTTTTTGACGGACCTGCCGGATTCTCATTCGAAGCGAGCTTGATGATGTTGTCAATCCCTAATTCTCTTTGCACATCCGCAATCGGTTTTCCGGGAATATACGGCTTCAAATCATGCAGCGATGGACGTACATGTTTTAGAATAGTATCAGTCATTATCTCCCACTCTCCCGACAACCGAATGTTTTTGGTATATTGAACGTATCGTACCACAAATTCGTGTTTTCAGACAATCACCTTTTTGTTAAAAAGGCAACTGCCTATCGCCCAACCAACCAGGAGGTTCAACATGCTTACACTAAAGGATTTTCAGACCGCCAGACAGAATCTCGCAAGCGTTATCCATACAACTTCTCTTGAACGTTCCAGCACGTTTAGCCAGCTGTCTGACAACGAAGTATTTTTGAAAATGGAGAATTTGCAAAAAACGGGCTCCTTCAAAATTCGCGGAGCTTACAATAAAATCGCCACTCTTTCACCCGAGGAACGAAAACGGGGAGTGATTGCCGCATCGGCGGGAAATCATGCCCAAGGGGTGGCCTATGGCGCGAAGCGGATGGGAATTCCATGCACGATTGTGATGCCGGAAGGAGCTCCCCTCACCAAGGTAGAAGCCACAACCGGTTATGGGGCAAAAGTCGTTTTGCACGGTCCCAATTATGATGCTGCCTATCAATACGCCCTGCAGCTTCAGGAAGCCAACGGGATGACATTCGTTCACGCCTTCAACGATGCTGCCGTGATTGCGGGTCAAGGCACAATTTCCTTGGAAATTATGGAACAATTGCCTGATGTGGATGTGATCGTAACCCCGATCGGGGGCGGCGGGCTCGCAGCCGGGGTTGCTATGGCGGCCAAACTGCTGAAACCGGACATCCAAGTGATCGGTGTGGAGGCGTCGGGAGCTGCGAGTATGCTGGCGTCTCTCAGAGCCGGACAAGTCCATACCCTGGAATATGTAGAAACCATTGCCGACGGAATCCAGGTAAAACGTCCCGGCGACCTGACCTTTGATCTGGTGCGCCAATATGTGGACGATGTCGTCACAGTGGATGACGACCAAATCACAAAAGCAATTCTTTTGTTAATGGAAAGAAGCAAGTTGGTTGTTGAGGGAGCAGGCGCCGTAGGTTTGGCTGCTGTTCTCGATCAGAAAATTGCCGGTAAAGGAAAGAAAGTAACGGTGCTTCTATCGGGCGGCAATGTGGATGTGAACCTCTTGTCCAAGATTATCGAGCGGGGGTTGGTCGAAGCGGGCCGCTACTTGCGGCTCGTCACTACTGTTCCGGACCGGCCGGGCGTTTTGCTTACGATGGCCAAAATTTTCGCTGAGGAAAAATCAAACGTCATTTCCATTCATCATCACCGGATGGGCGAACGAATCGTTCTTGGACAAGCGGAGGTCGAAGTGAATCTGGAAACAAGGGATCGGAAGCACATCCAACGAATTCTTAAGAGACTGGGTGATGCCGGTTTTACTTACACCATCCGGTAAGTGTACTTAAATTTGACTTTCTGTGCCCCCAACAGAGTACTTGGACTAAGCTTCTCAGCTTCACTTCACTTTGTTGGGCTGTTGTGGGAGGAGAAAAGATGGCGGGCAGAGACCTGATTTTTGCGCTGGACATTGGAACACGTTCTGTAGTGGGGCTTGTGGGGCGTTATGGAGACAACGGACTCGAAATTCTTGCAACTGAACAAATGGAGCACGCCAACCGCGCGATGCTTGACGGGCAGATCCACGATGTTGTGCAAGTTGCCTCCGTTATTACAAAGGTGAAACAATCCTTGGAACAGCAAGTCGGCCCCTTGCATAAGGTTGCAGTAGCCGCCGCCGGCCGCGCATTAAAGACCGTTCGTTCCAAAGTGGAGCGGGAAACCAACGGGGAACGAATGACCAAAGATCTTGTCCTGGCGATGGAACTATCCGCCGTTCAGCAGGCTGAACGCCAACTGCAAGCTACGATGCCGGATGCAGCCCGCTACCATTGTGTCGGTTATACGGTGATTCATTATCTCCTTGACGACTCGCCAATCGGGTCACTCATCGATCAGTCGGGGCTTGTCGCAAGCGTGGAAATCATCGCAACGTTCCTGCCGCGTGTGGTAATTGACTCCTTACAATTCGCTCTCGAGCGTTCCGAGCTTGAGATGGCGGCACTCACCCTTGAGCCTATTGCTGCCATCAATGCACTGATTCCTCCTTCGATGCGCAAATTAAACCTTGTCCTCGTGGATATAGGAGCCGGAACATCGGATATCGCAATAACAGCTGAGGGAACCGTAACGGCCTATGGCATGGTTCCGTTTGCAGGAGATGAAATTACGGAGGCTTTGTCGCACAAATATCTGCTCGATTTTCCGGTGGCAGAATCGGTGAAACGCCGGCTGTTGTTGAATGGCAGCGTCTCTTTTACCGATGTTTTGGGGATTGAAAGCGAACTGCCTTCCCGTGACGTAATCGCATCGATTGATCCGGAAGTAACGGATCTGGCCCGGCGGATTGCCAATGAGATCCGCCAGTTAAATGGAAAATTCCCACAAGCCGTTATGTTGGTAGGGGGCGGCTCACAGACCCCGCTTCTTCCCCAACGACTTGCCGAGGTTCTCGGGCTTCCTAAAGAACGTGTTGCAATCCGTGGTGCAGATGCAATCGGACAGCTTCTGACCAAGAATGAAAAATTGTCCGGTCCCGATGCCGTTACCCCGGTTGGAATTGCGTTGGCAGCCATTCATGCGCCGGTCTCGTCCGTGTCCGTTCGTGTGAATGGACAAGCGGTCCGATTATTTGAATTCCGACAAGTCACAATCGGAGATGCCCTGCTGGCTGCCGATATTGAAATCAGGAAACTGCATGGACGGCCCGGCATGGCGCTGACCGTGGAAGTACACGGGTTGATGAAAACTTTAAAGGGAACGCTCGGAACTCCCGCTTCCCTCCTTTTGAACAATCAACCGGCTCATCTGGACGATACGGTTCAGCATGGAGACGAAATTGAGATTATGGAAGGGAAACCCGGGATGGATGCGCAGGGAGTTATTTCGGATGTACTTCCCGACTGCCAACCCTATACGATCACAGTGAATGGCGAGGAACGACTGATTCATCCGGTGATCCGCATGAACGGGCAAATCGTAACACCGGACACTCCGCTGGCGGACCGGGCTCAAATTACGATGCACCTGCCGGAAGCTTTGATCGATGTATTGCCTGTGCTTGGTTATGAACCGGAAGCTTTTCGGGACCATTCGGCCTCCGTAACTATAAATGGGGAAATTCGAACCGTACGTGTGGAAGGCGGCAAAATTTTAAATAACGGAACTCCTGTACCCTTGCATTCAACTCTGAGGCCCGGTGATCAGCTTGCGATTATCTCAGAAAAACGTTCAGAAATTCGACTTCGTGACGTTCTCAATGCTGAAGAATACGAGAGGCAGAGTATTCAAGTCATCGTGAACGGCAACAGAGTCCAATTGTTTGGCCCGGCCCCGTCGTTGGAGCTTAACGGAAAACCCGCCGCCCCGGATGATTTGGTACCGGAGTTTGCCACTCTCACCGTTCGCCGGGAACCATGGATTCCTGTATTTTCACATATATTTCAATACGTTCATATTGACCGTGACCGCCCGGCAAACGCCATAAACTTGCGGATGGAACTGAACGGAGAAAAGGCCGAATTCTCAGCTCCGCTGAAAGATGGAGATCTTATTTTGATCGAGTGGCTGTTCAAAGATTCGCAAGAGGTGGGGTAATCTGGTAAGATGTTGCTACCGGATTCCACGTACTTACATTTCACCGAAGGGAGGAACTGGCATGTGTCTCACTTTGTTTGAGAACGATCAACCCGTAGTTCATTCCCATCTCTAAGACGGGGATGAACAGTTGATTGTCATGCTCCGTCTTGGGGATTCACATGATCCCTACTGGAACGGAGGTTATTTTTTCGATGAGAAGTTCTGTCTTTGGAACCGTATGTTTATCGTTAGCCGCAAGCATTTGGGGAGGAATGTACGTAGTAAGCAAGTATGTCCTGGAATTCATCCCCCCATTTACTCTTCTTTGGCTGCGTTATGTGATTGCTTTCCTTCTGTTGGCTGCAATTCTGTTTGTGACGGGACACTATAAGGTAGAGAAAAAGGATTGGCCGCTCTTTGTCTGGATCGGATTTATCGGCTATTTCGTATCCGTAGGCACCCAATTTGTCGGAACCAAGTATTCGGACGCACACACCGGGGCCTTGATTACCTCGGCTGCTCCGGCATTTATTCTGTTTTTTGCCCGCCTGTTATTAAAAGAGTCGTTGACCGCCCGGAAACTGATCTCCCTTCTCTTGTCCACCGTAGGAGTGGTTACGGTGATCGGCTGGGGTATAAAGGGCGACAGCAATTTCTGGGGGAACATCTCCCTGGTGATTGCCGCCGTTACGTGGGCGCTATTGTCCGTCTTTGCCAAAAAAGGATCGGAAAGGTACTCCCCTTTGTCGATTACGACCTACTCCCTGCTTTTTGCGATCGTGTTCACCACGCCGGTGATGATGTGGGAACTTGAGACACAGCCTGCGGATTTCCTCTCAAGTCCGTTGGTATGGTGGGGTATCCTTTATCTTGGGATTGTATCCACCGCGGGTGCCTTCTTTTTGTGGAATAAGGGAATGAAGTTAATGGACGCGGGGACCGGTTCTCTGTTCTTCTTTTTTCAGCCGGTGGTCGGTTCGTTTTTGGGGTGGCTCCTGCTCAACGAACATTTGGACTGGAACTTTTTTGCCGGTGGGGTCTTGATTGTGGCCGGAGTGATCATAGCGACTCTTCAACCAAGGAAAACCTAAACATAAGATTATCTCAATTCTGACAGGGATTTGCCGAACAACGGTAAATCCCCTATTCTTTTATTCTTATAGTACCTATGGTAAGATGTTGCTATTATATTCCATCGGAAAAAGACCAGTTTCCTGGAAAAGGGGCCTGTACATGCAAAAAATCAAAGTCTATCATTACGATGCATTCACCACCGTTCCCAATAAAGGCAATCCGGCAGGAATTGTCTTTGAGGCGGAAGATTTGACGGATCAACAAATGGTAGAGATCGCCCGGAAGGTCGGTTTCAATGAAACATCGTTCGTTCTGGAATCTGAAGTTGGGGATTACAGAATCCGTTTTTTCACGCCAGGACATGAGATGAATCTCTGCGGTCATGCAACCATCGCAACTTGGTACGCTTTAAAAACAAGAGGTTTTTTGCATGGGAATGGTTCTTCTGCTGAATTCTCGCAAGAGACAAAAGCGGGAACCCTGCCAATCCGAATTGAGACGTCTGCAGATGAAACGACGCTTGTTTGGATGAAACAAACTCCGGCAGAATTCATCCCATTCGAAGGTTCACTCGATCACCTTGCGCAATCAATCGGCCTGACAATGGACGATCTGGATCTTTCCCTCCCGGTTGTATACGGCAGCACCGGAATCTGGACCCTACTGGTTCCGATCAGGAAACTCGACGCCTTTAAAAAGATGGTTCCCGACAACCAGCGGTTCCCTTCCTTGTTAAACGAGATGCCCCGTGCATCCGTTCACCCTTTTTGTCTGGAAACCTTTGATCCGACAGCTGATATGCACGGTCGCCACTTCTCCTCTCCCTTCTCCGTGACGGTAGAAGATGCGGTAACCGGAACGGCTTCGGGAGTAATGGGCGCCTACTATGCGAAGTACATAAAAAGGGATGAGTTCCAACAACAACTGATCGTGGAACAAGGGCAAGAGATCGGGCGGGAAGGTCGAGTTCAAGTTCACGTCACCCGACCAGGCGATCAATTTCATGTTGAAATTGCGGGGACAGCGGTGTATGTAAAGGAATTTGAAGTGGAGATCCAATAGGGAAAAACATTCCGGGCGGAGACTTAACGTCTGACGCCCGATAACATTTAAATCGGCAGCAGCTGCACGGAATCCTTTGCCTCCAGATTTTCAATCATGTCAAACCAAGAGTTGGGTTTGTTCGAAAGAACGGAATAATATCGTTTGAGAAATTGTACCACCAGATCTGTTTGCAGTGCTTCCACGTTGTCGTCCATAGCGAGAAAACAGAAGTCTAATCCTGTGACAGCCTCCCCGTCATTGTTCCATGATGGATGGACATAAGGGAAGTCCAAACGTCTATACCCGAGATGAGACAAGACCTCCCGACGAACAAATGGATTCATCGGCATGATTCCTCCAAATTCAAAACCTTCGACCCTATAGGGATCATAGATTTCAGCAAACACGCCGTATAACTGCTTTCCGTTTTTGGCAGCCAAATCGAGCAGGTCGTCCTGCCTCTTCTGGTATAAGAAGCGACCGATTCCCAAGCCGGGCTTTCCGATAATGGTGAAATCAGTCATCGCAACATTAAAATCTTCATAATACCGGTACTCAGTGGCACCTACCACATCTCCATCTTTGACGGCAACAAACACACGGATACCCGGATCCTCCAAAGGCTCTTTCCAAAGGTCAAATTCCAACACTTCCTCCGGGGGAAACACTTCTTGCATCAATTGGTGCATTTTTTTAAACAAAGGATCGTCAATACTTGTAATCCGGCGATATTCCATTTCAACACTCTCCCCGTAGAAAGATTTAGCCATAAAAGGGATTTTTCCATTCCATAAGAGTCCCGTAATTGCAGGATTCTTCATCCTCCAAATAGTTAGCCACAACTTTTACTGGAGTGCGGCCGCAGCGAAGCAGAAAAGTGATGACAGGGTCCTTCAGTTCGCCTTTCACCACTGCTTGGAGATATTGTTCTGCTGTCATTTCCTCAGCTTTTTTATGATAGCCGGGCATTCGGCCTCCCCCTAACAAGCGGTGCAAATTCTTGTGCACAACCACCTCATACATGGAGAGCATTACCCATTTGCCCAATCCCAATTTTCGGAAGGAAGGTCGTATACTGATGTCAACAACGTAAAGCGTATTTCCATTCGGGTTATGGTTGCGGATATACCCTCTGTCCGTGATCTCTTCCCATGTGTGTTCCGGATGATCAGGATCAAAATCCACCAGCAGCCCCGTCATGGATCCAACAACTTCTCCGTTGATCTCGACACATAAGGCACCTTCCGGAAACAGAGTGACATGGTTATGCAGCTGTTCCCTTGTCCACCATAGTTCAGATGGGAAAGGCGGAGGAAAGCACTCCTGCTGAACACCGATCAGACTTGCAAAATCCTCTTCCTTATAGTTTCGAATGACCGCTGGCATAGGGTGATCACGATCACGATCGAAAACAAATAACTCCTTTCGATACATTCCGCTACCTCCTAACTGTGGATACCAAGTGGTCTCCTTTTGTTATTTCCAGTCCGTATAAAGATCGGTACGTCGATCACGCCAAGTGGTAACCGAACCGCTCTCGCGAACCTGATATAACAATTCGAGATCAAGGTCCGCCGTAACCACCATATCCTGATTGATTTCACCTTCCACCATAATCCCGCGGGGCGGGAATGGAATATCGTTAGGCGTAATCACAGCCGCCTGCCCATAATTCGCCCGCATAAAATCGACCGTTGGCAAAGACCCCACCGTACCTGTAGTTACCACATACACTTGATTTTCCACAGCCCGGGCATGGCTTGTGTAGCGGACCCGGTAAAAACCATGGCGATCATCTGTACACGAAGGACAGAAAATGACATCCGCTCCCTTTGCCTTTGCCATCCGGACGATTTCAGGGAATTCAATATCATAGCAAGTCAACATGGCAATCGTGCCCTTCTCCGTCTCAAACACTTCCAGGCTTTCACCGGGCGACATGTTCCATTCCTTAACCTCGGTTGGCGTAATATGAAGCTTGGGTTGTTCCGCAATTCTTCCATCCGGATAGAACAAATGGGCTACATTATATAAATTGCCGCCTTTACGGATGACATGGGTCCCCCCGATAATATGCAGTTTTCTTTGCTTGGCAAAATTCGAAAACAGAGAACGGTATTGCTCCGTAAAATCCGGGAGGTCCTCAATGCTCAAGGCATGTCCCTGGTCATTTCCAATCGACATCAGTTGCGTTGTGAAAAATTCAGGAAACAGGACAAACTCCGCTCCAAATTCTTCAGCTGTTTTGACATAATGCTCCGCCTGCCTCGCAAAATCCTCAAAGGACCGGATTGTATGCAGATGGTATTGGACTGCCGACACTCTTATTTTCATGGGCTCCTCCTTTTTGCGAGTGACTCAATAGAAGTTATGATACGATTATTATTGATTTTATTATTCGTTTGGTAAAGTACATACTTTTCCGTAAGGGAGTATCCTACAACATACTTTTAGGGAGTTTGACGTGAATGGGAGATCAAGATTTTAAGAATTCGGTAGAAGCTACATTAAAGGTGATTGGAGGCAAATGGAAACCCATGATCCTCTGTCATCTGCAGGAAGGCACCAAACGATTCGGCGAATTAAAGCGGGAAATGCCTGAGATTACGGAAAAAATGTTAACCGAGCAATTGCGTGAATTGGAGCAGGATGGGATTATCCATCGCAAAGCCTACATCCAAGTGCCTCCAAAAGTGGAATATTCTTTGACTGAATACGGGAAAACCCTACGCGAGGTTCTTGATGTTATGTCCCGTTGGGGAAGCAAGCACAGGATGCGAAGAACAGAATAGTTTACAAAATTGGGCATCTGCCCATCACAGGAACGTGCGTGTTTGAAAACGTATTGTCCCCCCAACCTACTGTTGGGTTTTCAAACGCCGAATTTACCGCAGATGATCAAATAAAGAGGCCGGTATTATATGATGGCCCGGTAAAAAATAAAAGGGCCAACAATGGCCCAATATTTGGTATACTATCTGCGTACAATAGAATCGGCTCTCAAGGGTGACCAAGGCTAATCCCCTTTGAAAGGGGGTGATGCCATGACGGTATACGAAGCATTGTCCCTGATGATTGCATTTGGGATATTGGTTGCGACGATGCTGTCTCAGAATAAAAAGAAGTAGGTCACCCTTGAACTTTTTGGGGAAGTCCGGGTGACGTTTCTTCTGTCGATCGACTCCAATTGAGCCGTGGCCCCCTCCCGGCAGCATCGTAAAGTGCCGTGAAAGTAACTCCCTTTCTCGCTTTGTCACTTCGTCTATCGATTCCCCAACACTTCCAATCCTGATTCGATCCCAAGCCATGCCCCCCAGACTCTTATCTGCGACTTGTCGAATCCTTTAGCAAAACAAGTGAGAAACCGCTTCCATTCCTGGATTTCCAACCGCCGAATTTGCCGCAATTTTCCCTGATGGAAGCGTTAAAGCACGGCGTACTGTGGCCGATTTTGTATAGTCCCTATGACGGTCAGGTAGTACGTCACGAAGCGAGGGAGAAAAATGAGTGAACAACGAACGATGGATCAACGCTACTACAATCTCCTGCATCAACTCCAAGCGTTAGACTTTGTCCTTAAATTCTTGATGGAGCAGTACGGCGGTGCTGACGGGGAACTGGCGGCCGCCCTCCGGTACCTCAATCAGCGTTGCACAATCCCCCCAAAAGTAATCGGCCTTCTAACAGATATAGGAACCGAAGAATTGGAACACTATAGTTATCAATGATAACCAATAAAGAGACCAGCTATGGCCTCTTTATTAATCACAGACGATTCAATATGTCATGATGCCCGCATCGGTATAAATAGATGGCATCCTCCGTCATCTCAAACACAATTCGAAGATCCATCGATGCAGAGGCCTCCCATAACGATTCTGTCCCTTGGATTCGTTTGACTCGTAACGACGGGTGGCGAATATCGTGTCCCATCAGTTCCAACGCACGAATAATTCGTTTTTGTTCCTCTTTAGAATCTAGTTTTTTAAAATCTTTTACGAATCGGTTGGAGCTGACAATGTTCATGATTCCGACTCCTTCTCAAGTTCTTCCACCAATTCATCCATGGAGCCATAAGTTTTAAATCTTCCTTCCTGGAAATCCTCACGCGCTTCTCTCATCCCTTCTTGCCATTCTTTCGTCCAGAACCATACCTGATCAGCCGGGATCGTCTTCATCGGCGTGAGAATCACCCGCCCGTTCTCTTCGATTTCAACCTGAAACAAATCTCCTTCCTCAATAGGAAGATGTTTTTTGAGCAATCCAAGGTTCACAAGATTTTTCTTTTGCAATTGAATATTCCCTACAATTTTCGACACGTATATTCCACCTTTCCGATATTCCGAATTTCCTTCAAACACATCATACCACCTTTCCGAACGAATCGCAATAATTCCGAAGTCGCAATATGTTCACCTCATTTGAAACAGAGAAGGATGTATGGAACTATCAATCAGTTCAATTTCAATCCAAACTAAATAACCTTAGCCCGGCAGAATACCAGACTAAGGTTGCACAGTAACACCCCTTATTGATCACGGTCTAACTTGACAGGGGTAACATCATCTTAACGCTTCTAACTTAGTTAGCAATGTCACCTTCTTCCGTGGATGAATCTCGCGCTTCAGGTTCCCGGGGAGGAAGACCGGTTAAGTGAGCCTGGATTGCCCTCAACATTCGGTTATTGTCACGAACAACACCCAGAATTTCATTTGTCACAACAAAATGTCTTTCCATGATCTGGCGCATTCGTTCCATATCTGGCATGCTCACCTGACGAAAATCTTCAACCGGATAATAACTATACTGCTGATACCAATACATCTATCTTCCTCCCTTCAAAATTCACTCTATACCTTACGAATTATTCATTTGTCCGGCTCGCCTATTTTTCACGATTCACGTTTCAAAGTTTATGTTTGGACTTGTTGCTTTTTTGGTTAGCTTTATCCCGAATTTCGAAAGTGACATAGCTTTAAATTGCTAAAAAAGTGCCCTAATCTTTGGTAGAATGGTGTTTGAGAGAACAACATCACCCAAAGAAAGGAGCACCCTTTAGGTGAAGTCTACCACAAATACCTCCCAAATTAAAACTGAATTTACCCTAAAAAACGCCACTTCTTACGCTGGTGGCAAGGTTGTCTTGGATTTCCTTGAGAAAATAAAGTTGGAAGCTGCGTTTCGACAACTCGACTGTGCCAAAGGTGGTAACTCCATCTTTCCTTTCTGGAAGATTCTTCTCTATCTTGTAGTCGGCTGGTTGCAAGGTGGATCTGTTCCGTCAAATTCAACAGGCGATTACGACCTTGTATCAAGATCGAAAGATCACGCCCGTGCTCATTCTGGACGAAATGCAAATGGCCAGGGATCAGTTTCTCAGCGATTTGAACCTGCTGTTTAATTTTCAGATGGATTCGTCGAACCCCTTTGTGCTTTTGCTTTGCGGCTTACCGTATTTACGGGATCGGCTGACGCTGAACCACAACCGCCCGCTTGCCCAGCGGCTGCTTGTGAGTCACCATGTCGAACCGCTGAGCAAGGAGGAAGTGAAAGGCTACATCACACACCATATGAACGCTGCGGGAGCCAAACACCCGATCTTCACCGATTCTGCCATGGAAGCCATTGCGGCTGCAACGCAAGGGTATCCCCGACTCATCAACAAACTTGGCACACACGCCCTCCTGCACGGGTATTTGCGTAAGGCCGAACAAATCGATGCCGACATGATCCGCATCGCAGCGCAAGAGAACGGGATGTGACGCGCAGGATGCGAACCCATAGAGACGGCCCGAATATTGTACTGTACCCGGACAGACCGCTGGGAAATCCATGACGTCTATGCCAACCCCGTTCCTCTGCATTGCGGGGAGTCGTTTGAGATGAAAGTCGGAACGGTTTTTCTTCCTTGTCGAATCGAGTTAGATCACGATTGGGTGATTTACTTCTTCAACACCCGATTTCATCTGCATCCGGAGGTCAGCTACTGGATTCGAGTAGAATAGAGCGAGTATACAGCGATCTTGTTCAATAAACAAGGGCTATAAGGACAAACGAGCAGTCAGGATATTTCCTGATTGCTTATTTATGGAAAAAAACCTGAGCCGAACTACCGTGATAATGTGAAAATCCCATTTCAATCATACTCGAATAAACTGCAAAACAGAGCATAAAAACACCACTTTCATGCTGCTTTATTTTGCAAATACAATGCTGGATCAATGTGAAAATTCACAAAGAGTTTTACCGGTTTTGAGAACAGAAACGAATCGGCTATGTAGGAAAGCTTAAATGGACAAATCGTTTGCAAGATGCGATTTCTACTTGTAACCATTGGAAGCGCTATGTCGACGAGGATGTAGTCATTGAAGGAGTCGCCCTGATTTATCAGGCTACCACATGGAAGAAACCCCGGCGTGTTGCGATAATCCGGAAAGCCGAACGCTATGATTTGGATCAATTGCAACTGTACGATTTTCTTTGGGAATACGAAGCGATTGTGACCAACCTGGATTGGTCACCGATTGATGTCTGGCGGTTCTACAACCAACGGGCATGTGTAGAGAATTCGATCAAAGAAGCCAAGAACGGGTTCTCCATACATGCTATTGCAAGTTCCGATTTTGAAGCCAATGAAGTCGACATGCTCATCAAGCTTTTCACCTATAACCTGTTTCAACGCTTCAAGAAAGACTGTTGTGATCCCATCCACCAAGGGTTTACGATACAACGGTTCCGTCAGGACTTTCTACAAGTTGCAGGGATATTGGTGAGTCACAGCAGAACCGTGATCCTCAAAATCGCCGATTCTTTCAGCAATCGTTGGATCTTGGAGCAGATGATGGTAAGGGTAGCCCAATTGGAGTGAATTGGGAAAAACTTAATGGAAACTACGAGAGCCCGTATCGGTGGGGAGGGGGGAAGTGTGCCCAAAAACGAGAAATAATTACCATATCATGTAAAAACGCTTCCAATTTCCAGACCAACCCACAAACTCCCATTCGAATCGAGGCTCTCTATAATGGGCTTTCGAAATTTGGGATTATGAAATACAAATCTTTACTAGCAACATTACTGTTAGTATCCGGAATAGGATTTGGAATAGCTAACGCCTCTCAAGAAAATAAGCCTACCTTTAATCCAATTCAATCATACAAAAAAAAAAAAATAAACACATCAAAAGATGGGTTATTAAACTGAGAGTTTTGCATAATTCTAAGCCCTTGTGACACAAGGTTTTCAGAGGAATAAAAAAGGACTTCACCCCCAATTTGGAGAAAGTTTCAAGTGAGCAAACCATCCACTTTCACCATGGAGGGAAGTCACTTGTATATTCTCCAAGAATCCTTATTTTCCTTCGAAGATTTGTTAAAACTTGAGTCACATGAGCGATTAAACCTATTCTTTTGCTGCTTTAGATCTTCGACCGTATGCCAAGGAATTGAGAAGTCCATCACCCCGAGGAGCCAAAGGTTGTAACCGAGAAGCGATATTACGAGCCCTCCTGGTGGCTCCGCTAGAAGGCATTTCTACTTTTACTGCCCTTCGGAACCGACTTGTTTCCGATCTGCGGTTTCGCTACCAATGTGGGTTTCGTTTGGACCAGGAAGCCCCCTCTGTCTCGACACTTAGCCGTGTGTTTCTGCGGATTGTTCAAAAAGGACTCGCAGAAAAACTGTTCAACGATCTTGTTCAACAGTGTCGATTGGAAGGAATCATCGACGGGAATCATACGGCCATCGATGCGGCTGGCATCGGAGCGTTTGAGCGAAAACAGCCGAAATCCCGATGTCAACTAACCGGAAATGCTTCATGGGATGCCAAATTTGACTCATTTGGGAATAAGATCACATGGTTTGGCTATAAAATTCATCTTGCCGTGGACACGAAAAGTGAATTGCCCATCGCATTGGAAGTGACGCCCGCCCATGTCAATGACGGAGATATGGCGCCGTCGCTGATGAGCAAAGTGGTTGCACAGGTAGGCAAAACGGTCAAATACTTCATCATGGATGCCGGGTATGACCAGCTCAAGAATTATGAAGCCGCTCGTAAGCATAAAGCTCAAGCGGTCATTCCACTGAATCTTCGGAATGAGAAGGAACCGCCAGCCGGTTTCTCCTCAAACGGAACTCCCCGTTGTTCCATGGGATACGAGATGACCTATTGGGGAGCACACGGTGATTGGTTGAAGTTCCGTTGTCCGCATGCGGTCGGTAAAGTCGACTGTCCGCACGGCACTACTTGGTGCTCACCTTCCAACTACGGAATGGTCTTGAAGGTCAACGTTAAGGAGGATATCCGTAGGTTTTGCAATCCTCACCGGGATACAACGAATTGGAAACTTCTTTACAATGAACGAACCGCTGTAGAGCGTTGCAATTCACGGTTGAAAGAGTATCTCACAGCGAACGATGTGCATGTTGGAGGCATTGAGAAAGTGAAAACCCATGTGTATCTCAATGCGATTGTTTTGCTGGCAACGGTGTTAGCCATTGCTAAGGCAAAAACTAAAAATCAGGCTGCTTAAACCAAAAACAAACATCCAAAATCTAAAATTCTGTAGGTATGCCCTTTTGACTGTCACCCTTTAAAGAACGAAAGCGACACTATCCATTACAAACGGCTCTTTCTTTTAGCTTTTTGTAGAATTGCTAATTCTGCAAAACGCTCAAACTATAAAAAAGAGTCCGAGAATAAACTGAACCATTTTACGGACGGACTATAGATATGGACAAGGTTGTTTCAGAGCTGGGTAGGAAATCGGAAGTATCTCGGAAATCGGAAGTATCGCGGATTCTTGCCGAAATGCGCGATCTTATTGACAAAGGCGAAGCAGATACCCCGAACATGATGAGTAAAATTGATAGTCTAATGCAAGTAGTACCCGAAGCAAAGTTTGAGAATCAACGTATTCTTTTGCAAGGAAAAGCGCGTGAAAAAGGACTTCCAGACCCCGCGCCCGCATTCCCATTCGGTGACAAAGAAACGGAAACTTACGAAAAAATTAGGCATTTAGACGTTATCCCATTCGTGGCATATATAGACGAACTCGCAGCTAACGCGGGTATGTACGCTTCGGACCTTTCAACCGAACAAAGACGGGCTAACATGAAGAAAGTACTCGATACCTTCGATCTTTATTCCCGATACTTGTCGAACAAATAATTTGTACAATCCAAAGGTTCAAGTGGAGGGTGAAAAGAAAAATGAAAAATAAAATTATTTATAGCATGGTTTCTTTCCCAAGGAATCCAGCGGATGAAACCGGCGACCTCACCAAGAAACTCCGGTCTACTCAGCAAGCATGCTTCCCGGTTTGCCGGTGGGGAAGCAAGCACAGGAAGCCAATAAGAGAGTAAGTTCACAAAATTGGGCATCTGCCCATCACCGGAACATAGGTGTTTGACATAGGGTAAAGTGTCTACTCTGACCCGCAAGGAGGTTTCGATGTTGCATCCTATGTATTCCCAGATACGGGCTTACCACCCCTACGTCAGTCCGTTTGATCCGTGCCCTCCCCTACTCATTAAGACCTACATTGTGCCTCCCAATCTGTTCTTGGGTTTCCAACCGCCGAATTTGCCGCAGTTTCCCCCGATGGAAGCGTTAAAGCATGGCGTTCTGTGGCCGATTTTGTACAGTCCCTATGAAGGACGGGGAGATGCTCTGGAAGTGAGGGAGAAAAATGAGTGAACAGCGCACAATGGATCCCCGGTACTATCAACTTCTTCAGCAATTGCAAGCCTTGGACTTTGTACTTGTTGAACTCAACCTGTATTTGGATACCCATCCGCTGGATCGAGATGCCATCCAGCAGTATAACCGACACGTTCAGGATCGTTGGAAAGTTGCACAAGAGTTTGAAGCTCACTATGGCCCGTTAACCCATTTTGGTCACAGCTATTCCGGTACTCCGTGGCAGTGGAATAATTCCCCATGGCCTTGGGAGGTTTAGGGTCTAAGGAGGAACGAACATGTGGATTTATGAAAAGAAGCTTCAATACCCCGTTCGAGTCAGCAAATGCGATCCGATGATGGCCAAATTTCTGATGGAGCAATACGGCGGAGCGGACGGGGAGCTGGCAGCCGCCCTCCGGTACCTGAACCAGCGTTACACAATCCCCCCAAAGGTAATCGGCCTTCTGACGGATATCGGAACAGAGGAATTTGCTCATCTTGAGATGATTGCAACGATGATCTACAAACTGACGAAAGACGCCACTCCGGAACAAATGGAAGCTGCCGGATTGGGGGCCCATTTTGCAGTTCATGACAAAGCCCTCTTTTACAGCAATGCAGCAGGAGTGCCATGGACCGCCGCTTACATTCAGGCAAAAGGTGATCCAATCGCCGATCTCTATGAAGATATTGCGGCAGAAGAAAAAGCCCGGGCCACATATCAATGGCTGATCGATATGACCGATGATGTGGATCTGCAGGACGCTTTGAAGTTCCTTCGTGAAAGGGAGGTCATTCACTCTCAACGATTCCGCGAGGCGGTCGAAATCCTGAAAGACGAACAGGGAACCAAAAAATTGTTCTAGGAAGTTGACCCCCTTCAAGCAATTCACAGGGGGTTTTTCCTGTGTCTTTGAACATAAATCGTCCCTCCTTCATTTATTACCCTTTCACAAAACCCAATTGATTCCCATCCGGATCACGAATGGTGAATCTTCATTTGAACACCCTCCCCTGTTTCAGTATAAGAAAAAGTTCCCTACTTTACAAAAAATCTCCTTCCTCCAGATCCTTGACGGCCATATTTTTAATTTGCGAATTACACTCACTAGTCGTAACGACTAGAAATGTGAATGATATAGCCGGGAACTATATGGGATCGATGGAAACTGGGGTCACCTGGCAGATCTACCCGGATCGCTGCCGAATTAAAATGGTTCGTTTCCAAAACAAAAGCTGAATCACCATCAGGGATTCAGCTTTTTATATACTGCCTGTTGAATATAGATATTGGAGATACAGCATATACCCGGCGCCGCTCAATCCAAACAATAGCGAGACCCATAGGATCATCTTATCACGAGGTCTCATTTTGCGTCTCTGCTTCATGATCAGATGCCTCCTTCATGCAGGTGATCGAACAATTTCCACCATCACGGCTATCAAACAATATAGACTATACAGGAAACAAATATGCAGAATGCACCAAAAAAGACATGCACCATCGGTACACGTCTTGTCAGGCAGGCGATCAACATCAGTTAGTTTTCGACAGCTTGTTCCTTTTGACAATCTTCACATACTCCATAGAACTCGAGCCGGTAAGCTCGTATGTTAAATCCATTTCTTGTGGCCTCCGGGGAAAGAATCTGTTCTACCTCGGGTGACTCTATATCAATGACAGTTCCGCACTGATCACAAACCAAGTGTGCATGTTCCGTTTCATTCCCGTCGAAACGACTTGAACCATCTCCGTAGGACAGTTCCCGGATGACTCCCATTTTGGTCAAAGTATGCAGGGTGTTATAGACGGTAGCAAGGGATATGCCGCCCAATGCTTTGGAAACTTCGTGGTGAACCTGTTCGGCCGTCGGATGACTGTGGGTTTCTTTCAGGTACCGCAGAATCCACTGCCGTTGAGGAGTTAATCGAACACCATTTGCACGAAGCTCCGCGATTGTTTCTTCAAATCCCATCCGTTGCATCGTCTTCACCTGCCCTTCTTAATATCTTAACATAATTCTAATCTTTTTATTGTTCCAATGTCAAACTGCTTAATACGTGCCCGGAACTTCCGGGCTGGATTGAGTTCTTCGCAATAACCCCATGGCAATCGTCAAAACAGGCAGCATCCAGAGAAAATAAGCATACGGCCAGTACGTCAACGTGGCAATCCCCATTGCTGTCGAGCAAAGGATCGCATGCAAATTCCAGGGAATTAGCGCAGATACCACAACGCCGGAATCCGCCAGAGTGCGGACCAGATTTTTCGGTTTCACCCGTAATTCTTCATACTTCGTCTGCAGCATTCGACCTGGAATTAGAACCATCAACGTTTGATTGCAGAAAATCAGACCTGCGGTTATTGAAGTCAACGCGGTTGCTACAAGCAAGCTTCCTTCCCGTTCGATTCGTTCCAGCAATCCACCTATCAAGCGCTGCATCATGCCGGAAGCTTCCAAAATTCCGTTTAATGCCCCGGCAGACAAGATGATCAGCACCACGTGAAACATGTTCCAGATGCCTCCGCCTTGCAGTAACACACTTCCATCTGACGCCCGAATCGAAAATCCGTTCCAAAGCAAAAGCGCAATTTCAGCCAGTGATCGCCCCTGAACATAGTATGCCAATCCTGCCCCCCAACAAGATTCCCAAGATCAAATTGGTTCGAATCGGCACTCGCAATCCTGCAAGCAGCAAAACCAACAGGGGCGGGATTAAAACAACCCACGGGAGATGGAAAACAGACTGCAGTCCTGCAATCTCCCGCTCGCTCCCGTCCACAGAAACACCGGAGTCAACCGCTTGATACCCAAGCCAAGTATAAAGTACAAGGCAGATCAGAAATACCGGCACCGCAGACCTTACGATATGGCGAAATGTCTCATCTGACTTGATGTTCGCAGTGGCAGCCAATAAGTGCAACGTGCCGGACAACGGAGATGTACGATCCCCCACCATTGCCCCGGAAATGAGAGCCCCTCCGATTAGGCCACTTGGAATCCCAACCACATGAGCCAATCCCGCGAGTGCGATCCCCATAGTGGAAAGGGTACCGATAGATGTTCCAAGCAGCATGGACATCCCAAAGGTAAGGAGAAAAGCAATCACCACCAGAAATTGGGGAACCACCAACCCCATCCCATAGACGATCAGGCCTGCGACAGTGCCGCTGGCCATCCAAACCGCAATGACTCCACCAATTAACAGTAAAATCGTAACCACAATAAAAGTGTTTCTCATCCCCGCATAACTCGCGAGCAGAAGAGATGGCAGCTTCCATTTATGAGCCACAGCGATAATCAGGGCTGTAAACCACCCGGCCAAAAGCGCCAAATAAATCGGGACATCGTGAAAGAGAAAGAGTGCGGCAAATAAAGATACGATGGACACGACAAACGGCAGCGCAGACAAAATCAGTGAAATTTTACGCTGTTCCCCTGCTTCCATCATGGCCGCTCACTCCTGCTGACAGAATAAATCGCATCGCATCCTCCGGAGCCAGATCGAGAATCTCTACATCCTCTTTCGGAACCAGTACCGTGAAACCGGCTATCTGAAACGATTGCGGTACATAGACAGCGATATGCCCTTCCAAATCACGGGACAGTTTTTCCAATTCTTCCGAAGTAACAAAGCCAACCATCCGCATAGACGTGTTGGCAAGTCGTACTGACGCAACCTTTGAAAAAGAACGCTTCTCTCCAAAGAATGACTGAATCGTCTCCTTCACGATCGAATACAAACTTTTCACCACAGGAATCCGGCTGAGAAAACGTTCAAACAAGCCCAGAACGGACTTCGAAATATATCGAGTGGCCAACCATCCCACCAATGTAATGAGGATAACGCTGATCAACAAGCCGATCCCCGGTATGTATCCCTTGTAACGCTCTCTCAAAAATTGCCCCAACAGGTTATCCAGGAAAGTGAACACCTCAATCACCACATACAACACCAGGGCAATCGGCGCGGTCGTAATAATACCGTTCGCAAAATACTTCATGAATCGCTTCATCCGGAACCTCCTATACCAAAAGACCTATGACTCTATTCAGTTTACCTTGTATCCGCTTCTCTAGTAAACTGTTGGTAATGATTCCGACGAAGGAGCGAACGAGGCAATGGATCCAAAAACCATCAGCGCATACATACAACTTCGAGCATTGCAAGTAATGCCTCTCTCTTCTGAACAGCCATCCGGGTACGCAGAGCTATTCAGTGAATATCTGACCACTTTGCTTGCTGACCAGGCGCTGTCCCAGACAAGCATCCCCTCTTCTCAACTTCCACAGAGCCCGAAATCGATGGTGAAACAGCTTCCGGCAGTTGCTTCCTCGAAGCGTGTGCAGCCGTTCTCACAAACCCATGGCGACATCGATGCTTTAATTGAGAAAACGGCCACCAAGCACGGGGTTGATCCCAAGTTGGTCCGAGCGGTCATCCGGCAGGAGTCCAATTTTCGCCCGGATGCCACCTCCCCCGTCGGCGCAATGGGCCTGATGCAGCTCATGCCGTCGACCGCCAAGGAGCTCGGGGTAACAAACGCCTATGATCCTGCACAGAATATTGATGCAGGTACCCGCTACCTGAAAAAAATGCTGGACCGCTATAACGGAAACGTCTCGCTCGCCCTGGCTGCCTATAATGCCGGTGCCGGAAACGTGGACAAGTATAACGGGATCCCGCCGTTTACCGAAACCCGCAATTATGTTGCGAACATACTCAAGAATTATCACGGGTTGGCATAAAAGAAACCCCCTTTTTCAGACAATGAGTCTAAAACAGGGGGTCTGTTCAGTCCAGATAATTTAGCTGTATTGCGGAAGCAGTTTGTTTCTGTTATTCACATACGCATCTGCACCCATCGCAACGATTGCACCGTCTGCGGCCGCCACAACGGCTTGCTTGACTGGTGTCCGGCGAGCGTCTCCGCCTGCAAATACACCGTCAATATTTGTTTTCAAGAACTCATCCACTTCAATATATCCGTCTGCGTCCCTTTTTATTTCATCGCCGAGAAACTCGGTGTTAGGCTTATTCCCCGCCATGTAGAAGAACACACCGTCAAGCTCATACGTTACCTGTTCGCCATCCGGCTTTTGCACCAGTACTCCTTCAAACTTATCGGTTCCCACAACTTCACGAACCCGGTGCTGCCAAAGAACCTCAATGTTGTTGTAGCCTTCGACCGCTTTAATATCCGCTTCGCCCTGCAATTTCTTGGTCGGAATAAAGAAATACACCTGCTTTGCAAATTTGGCAAGAGCAATCGCTTCCGTCAGAGCTTCCTCATTATCACCGGATACACCGACAACCCGATCTTGGAAAAATGCCCCGTCACAGGTTGAACAATAGCTGACTCCCCGACCTGTAAACTCTTCCTCGCCTTTTAGTTTCTTGTTGGTTCCTCGTGCTCCGACTGCAATGAACACCGTCTTTGCCTTGATTACTCCTTCCGGAGTTTTCAATTCTTTAATGTCGTCTTTCAAGTTGGTCGAAAGCACCGATGTTCTTACGAAAGTGGCCCCAAATCCTTTCGCCTGACGGCGGATCCGATCCACAAGCTCCAAGCCGGTTACTTCTTCATTCACTCCCGGATAGTTGGCAATCTTGTGTGTAATCGCGAGTGCCCCCGCTCCCGGCGCTTTGTCCAGAACAATGGTCTTCATTCGGCCGCGTGCCGCATATACCGCAGCTGATGCACCCGCCGGACCGGAGCCTATGATGGCCAGATCGTATACTTCTTTAAACATGTCATCGGAGAGAACGGAGAAAATTTCATCCGTATCCTGGTTGGGATCATTTTTCTTTGGAGTTGCTGTTTCCTCAACCCCCAGATATGCCTTCATCTTATTCGGGCGGTATCCGATAAACGCTTCCCCGTCAATAAACGTAACAGGTGTCGAGAACATGCCTTTTTCGTGCAAGTCGTTGAAGTAATCCGGATTTTCCGTAACGTTCCGTTCTTCGTATTCAATACCCCAATTCTTGAGATCGTTTTTGATCTTCTCACAATAAGGACAGCCAGTGCTGGAATATACAATCGCTTTTTTCATAACGCGTGCTTCCTCCTTTGATTCGTACTATATAATCCCGAATCTCCATTACCTTATTTGCTTTAGAATAATTCTAATATGATACTTACTTTATAGAACTCCGGGACGAATGTCAACCGATCCTTCTGGAATTGTAAGCCTGAACACATTTTGAAAAAAATAAAAAAAGCAGTTTCCTTGTACAAAAGAAACTGCTTCTTCAAGTTCGCTCTACAAAAAGTAAAACCCGATTCCGATAATCAAATAAGCACCTAGCGCCATGGCACCTTCAAGCCAGTGTGACTCCCCGTCATTAGCAATAAAGGCTGTCAGTAAAACGGCCAAACTCATCGCCGCAAGCTCCGGCCAGGAGAATACCAAAGGTAAAGGGTTACCTAAAAACCAGCCGGCAAATACGAGAAGAGGTGCCACAAACATAGCGATCTGCAGGGAGCTGCCGACAGCGATTTCCATGGATAAATCCATTCGGTTTTTCCAAGCCATCAATATCGCTGAGCTGTGTTCAGCCGCATTCCCGATAATAGCCACAATGATCACACCGATAAACACTTCTGACCAGCCCAATGTATGGGAAACGGTTTCTATCGTGTGAACCAACGTTTCGGAAACATAGGCGACCGCCAAAGTGGCCAGAGCCAATATGATGGAGGCTTTCTTCATCGACCACTCAGCCACTTCCTCTTCCATATCCCCCGCAAAGTGAAACACGTGCCTATGCGTAATCAAAGCAAAGTACAATCCCAACAAATACAAAGCCAGTGACACGACAGCCACACCGATGCTTAAATTATTTGCTATATTCGGATTTTGCGCAGAGAAAATCGCCGGGATAATGAGGGCAATCACCACCCCCAACATCATCATGGAAGAATTAGTGCGGGCAATTGACGGATTAAACTTCTGGACCGGGTACTTTATTCCTCCAACCAGAAAACTGAGCCCTGCCACCAACAGCAAATTTCCGATCACCGATCCGGTCAGTGAAGCTTGCACAACTTGGGTCAGCCCCTCCCGCAGCGCAAGAAAGGCAATGATCAACTCCACCGCATTGCCAAAAGTTGCATTGAGCAGTCCCCCGATACGCGGTCCGCTGTGAATGGCAATGCTCTCTGTGGCCCGGCCCATAATGCCGGCCAATGGAATAATGGTAATGCAAGCCAGTGCGAATAATAAAACCTCATCAAAATGCATCAGATTCCCGATAACAGTTAAGGGGAGAAAAACAACCAAGATAATCGTTAAAATCCTCTGAATCATACTCCATCTCCTTCTTCATTTCGGGTCAAGAGACAGACCGACCGAATTAACTCTTCTTTCTGTCTACGAGTCAACTGCTTGATCACGTGTTCACGCCGCATAGCGGCAGACTTATCCGGGCAGGTCTCAACATAACGAAGACGAACCGGCCCTCGCCCACGTGTGTATTTTGCCCCTTCGCCCTTGTTATGCTCATCCAGTCGTTTTTGTATGTCAACCGTATACCCGGTGTAAAGTGATCCATCGCTGCATTCGATTATGTATACGTAGGCCATCTCTGTCTCCCAACCGGATTTTACCAAAATATATCATAGCACCTGCATCCCTGCCAGCAGCTAATCCGAATCTCTGCTCTCAATTTTTTGTCTGATCACCCGTTCAAGAGGAGATTCCGGAATGGTGATCACTGCATCACCTGAAACTTTACACTGGCAGGACAAACGATACCCGCCGGATAATTCCTCCTCGCTGAGCAAACGATGTTCAGATTCTGTCGGTGGAATTAAAGGGGTGCCGCTCTCCACTTTGACCTTACAAGTTCCGCAGCTTCCTTTCCCTCCACAGCGGTGTTGGATTGCTACCCTCCCCAACATGGCAGCTGTCAGAAACATCGAACCTACACGTACATTCACTGTTTTATTGTTCGGCAAGATAGTTACCGTTGCTTTTTTCATCATCTACCTCGATTCCTCCATAAGTTCCAAACGAATTCCCTTAATTCCCAGCATGTCCACTTCCTCCCGTTCCATTTCAATCACGTCCGGAATTTTTTTCAAACAATCATCAATATACGCAATCACCTGCTGCACGTTGATTCGCCTATAATGCGGCAAGTAAGGAGTTACTAGTGACTTCGCCCTGGAAAAAAGGTATCTCGCCCCCTTGATGTTCCCGTTTCGCAAGTGAAAGATCGCGACCGCGACCTGAATCATGCCTTTGTAAAAATCGATTCGATCACTGTGCCACAAATCCTCCAAGACTTCGTGAGCTTCAAAATAGTCTTCTTCATTCATATATTGCAAATACGCAAGAAACTTCTGCGGAATCGGTTCATCCATAAAGGTCATTCCTTTCGTTGACATCCGGCACCGGCCAAGCGATAGAATTGAACTCGCTTGGATATTTCCTTTACTATCATAATCAATCTTTGCCCACTCAGTGTGAAGCTGTTATGATAAGTATACATTGTATTATCGACTTTTGGATTGAAAGGGAAGCTTAACAAATGATCGGTGAGATACCTATTCGTGAAAAAAACATTGTATTGATCGGCTTCATGGGTGTGGGCAAGACTACAATCGGAACACTTGTGGCTAAAAAATTATATCGAGGCTTTATTGATATAGATAAAGAAATCGAAGACAAATGCAATATGCCAATTACTCAAATTTTTGAAGATCTTGGTGAGAAGAAATTCCGTGAAATCGAAAGGGATCTAATAATTGATACTTGCCTTAATACACGTCTAAATGTGATTTCTTTAGGAGGTGGCGCTTATCTGCAAGAGGAAGTTCGAAAAATTTGTTTATCTCATTGTATCGTCTTTTTTCTGGATTTATCCTGGGATTCCTGGCAGGATAGGATTCCGTTAATAATTGATAACCGTCCAGTATTGCAAAATAAAACGATAGAAGAGATTGAACAAGTATTTCGAACGAGAAGAACTGCATACTCTCTCCATAATTCGAAAATCTCAACAGACAATTTAAATCCTGAGGAAGTTGCCGATTACATTGTGGAATCCTTGAAACTTGCCTGGGATATTTATCAGCCACACAATGATTAATCTTCGAACCTTATCCAGATTTCGAAATCTAATGTCAAAACAAACAAGGCCATCCTAAGGGGATGGCCTTGTTCTTTTTTAAAGGCATAAAAAAGGGGATGTTTATGTCCTCTATCTCTTTTTCCTTTGCCAACTGAAACATAGCCGACTTTTCTGTCCATTTAGTTTGCATACTGGACATGCTGAGACGATTCTGTAGCCGCAGGTGGAAGCGGTTCCAAATCTGTGAGGAGGAAAGCATAACTCAGAATCCCGAAGACCAGAATAATCGCTGCTACCAGGAACGCGTACATAAAGGATCCTGTGGCTTGAACGATAAATCCTGTGGCAATTGGAGCTACGATTGCCATCGAATGTTTCCAAAGGTTAGAAGTCCTGTCAAAGTTCCCACACTTCCCTTAGGAGCAATAAAAGTTGGGATGCTATACGCAACCGCGGACGTAACTACAAGACCACCAAGTGCCATTGAAATCCAAAATACAGCAATAGTTGGGCTATGGGTGAACGCTGCACCAATGATTGACAAACCGAAAATCATGCCCGTGACTAAAAATATTTTGAACACACGTGTTCTATTATAGCCCTTATTGATGAGACGATCAACGAGCCAGCCACTGATCACAATTTCTGTGATTGTACCTACAATCCATGGAATCGCCGCGTACCCGCCAGATTTCAAGATTGACATGTTCATCTCAGTTGCGAGGTATGATGGAAGCCAGGTTAGGAACAAAAACCATGAATATCCATAGGCTGCAAATCCAATAAATACTGCCCACACCTTACGTTTTGTTAACAGGTAACGTATGTTTTTCATTGCACTGCCCGACGCTTCTTCTGAACTTTGTGACCCGCCTTCGGTAATATATTTATACCTGAAATATTCACGGAACGACTTTGAACAAATCATGAATCCAATTAGATCAAGGAAAAACGGGGATA
>NZ_JBHSHC010000146.1:0-4367 GCF_042652925.1 Effusibacillus consociatus | reverse complement strand
ACCAGTGGGAGAAGCTGAACGTATTCCTGCAAGACGGACGGCTGGAGATCGATAACAATCGCAGCGAACGTTCGATTAAGCCTGTAGTCATCGGCCGGAAGAACTTCCTATTCAGCAATACGCCGCGCGGAGCCAAAGCCAGCGCGATCATTTATAGCATCGTGGAGACAGCCAAAGCGAATGGGCTGAACCCATATCAGTATTTGATTCATCTCTTTGAGCGTATGCCTCAGCTTGCAGACCCGACCGATTCAGAAGCGCTGAGCAAACTGGAGCTCTGGTCGTCGTCCTTGCCGCTGACTTGCCGAATCTTTTCGAAATAAGCATACACCAGCCTCCACCCCTTCACAAGGTGGGGGCTATTTGACGTTCACGGTCAAGAAAAGTGTCACGGATTCATGGAGGAGTGAAAGTGTATCCAGGAGGCATTCCAGAAAAGTTTACAACGGATCATTGGTGTTGCCGTTTTCACGGAATACAAGGGGAGACGTTTCAACTTAGTCAAGTTGCAGAAATGTATACAAAGTTGGCAGTCTCCGGACCAGATTTGATTGCATCAAGACGGAAAATCTTTACAAGTTCAATGGCGAGTCAGGCTTTTCAACTGTTCACGGATAAGTAAAGAACTGGGTAAAACCAGATTTTAGGTTTGACAACCGAAACGCTTAAAGGTAAAATGAATTTGCAATATTGAAGTTACGATAGATTATCAATATAACTGCAAAGGATAAACTGTATTAGCATTCGGATAATGCTTCATTGTCCGGGTGAAAATACACTAAGAGACTTTGCGGTTTAGATTGAGATAAATCGGTATATTTCATCACTTTTAGGGTGATGTAGTATACCGTTTTTTTGGGTTAGGAGAAGAGAGCTATGACAAAAGGTCAATTAGAAGCAGAAATCAGCAAAGCATTAACACAATGGGAGAAAGATTTTCTAGGTCGAGGATCGGTTATGGTAAAGACCGACATTCTCCGGGACATGGTAATTGTTATTTTGAAGGGAGTCTTGACACCTGCTGAATATAAGCTCTCTGAAACAACGGAAGGATTGTTGTCCATCAAAAAAATTCGTTCTGATTTGGTGGAGTCCGGTCGAGACAAATTAGATGAAATCATTAGGGATAAAACCGGCGAAGAAGTAGTGATGTTTCACACGGATCTTAGCACAAGAACGGGTGAACGAATTATGGTCTTCAGATTATCCTGTGATTTAGAGAAAAAATTAATGTTTTAATAATGATATTAGGGAGATCTTTAAAAGACCCATTTTTAATACAAGGATGGGTTAGTTGAAGATAAACTGGCTATTTTATATGCTAGGGGATTGTATATCGGTGTTGCCACTGGTAGTAATTCCCATGCATGAAAATGCCGGTTTTTTTATTTTCCATTGGATATGAAAAAATTCTAAATAGGGGGATTTAAAAATGAACGAAATTATTATTCAAAATTTGCTGTCTCCAGTTGTGTTATTTTTTGCACTTGGAATACTAGCAGCGATGGTAAAATCTGATTTAAAGTTTCCGACGGCGCTAAGTGAAACGTTAAGCATATATCTTCTGATGGCGATTGGAATCAAAGGGGGAATTGAGCTTTCCCATTATTCATTGAGCACTGTTGCAAAACCTATCCTCGGAACCCTGTTTTTAGGTACTTCTATACCTATAATCGCGTTATTTATCCTCCGATTCCTGAAAATGGATTTGAGGAATGCCATCGGCCTGGCCGCGACATACGGGTCAGTGAGCATTGTTACCTATGGAGCTGCCATCTCGTTTCTTGGTGAATCCGGAACAAAGTATGAGGGTTTTATGAATGTCTTGGTTGTACTACTGGAAAGCCCAGCTATTTTTGTTTCCTTGCTTTTAATGAAACTGTTTGAGAAAAAAGAAGGTCATTCTTTGGTGTTTTCGCAAAATATCGGGTTGGCTGCAGGAAACTCTTCAGTCATCAGTGGTTTGATTGATAAGGAAGTGATGAAAGAAAGCCTGTTCGGAAAAAGTGTGTTGCTTTTGTTAGGAAGTCTTGTGATCGGATGGATTGTTGGTGAGGATGCTGTTCCTGCTGTAAAGCCGTTGTTTATGGACCTTTATCAAAGTGTTTTAATCGTGTTCTTACTCAATATGGGTGTGATCGCGGGTCAGCGTCTTCCTGAAGTGAAAAAACATGGCTGGAAAATTCTGCTCTTTGGAATCTTCATGCCTGTACTATGCGGAACTTTAGGGGTTTTTGTAGGAGATTACGTTGGTCTTTCGTTAGGAGGGACTGCCTTGATGGGAGTGTTGGCAGGAAGTGCTTCGTATATCGCGGCCCCTGCCGCGTTAAGAACGTCTGTGCCGGAGGCTAATCCATCCATTTACCTAGGATTATCACTTGGAGTCACGTTTCCCTTCAATCTGATATTCGGAATACCTTTGTATTTTACTATTGCACAAATGATTCGATAACTTCTTTCATTATTCAGGAAAGGAAGTGCATTGTTTATGGATAAAAGATCAAACAACCATTTAATCGAATATTTTCCTGTGACAACAGATCAGCTCAATCGAAAAAAAGTATTATTCATCATTGGAATGGAGGGCCAATTGGAACAATGGCTGTCTGCTGCAACCCATATTCCCCAGGAACAAATGATGGTTTTAAAGAGCTATGGCCCCGTGATCTCAGAACCTTACGATAGTCTTATGAGAAGCATAATTCTTGCAGTGTATCAAGAAAATGTGGAGGAAATTTTTGTTATAGGGGCAGCAGATAGCGATGAATCCATTTCGGACCCGAGTCATTTCATTTCCAAAATGAAACAAAAAGGAGTTCCGGCGGTTAAAATACAAACCGTTGAATATCTTTTTAAACATTGTTCCCCTGGATTTACAGCAAACGATCTGGCTCAATGGATGAAGGGAAGCAAGACAGTCACAGATGGTATTAAGCAGTCTGTGGATTTGATTCGTCGACATCCTTTGATGCCTTCGGGAATCAGAGTATATGGTTTATTGGTGGATACTGTTAATGGAAAGTACACGCGAGTTGTGGAACATCAGTAACAAGTGGATATATGTATGATTGGAGTCAAACAACTACGATCAAAAAACTACGATCAAAAAACTACGATCAAAAAACAACATACCGCTACTCATCCATATTCTGGTCGTAAAGCGGTTTTAGCGACCATGCATGGGAAAGAGCTAGCTATTGGTCCCCCCTTTCATAAACTCTTGCAAGTTTCTATTGAAATTCCCGAAGGAATCGATACCGATCGTTTAGGGACATTTACTGGTGAAATTGCGCGCAAGGGAACACCATTAGAGACGCTACGTAAAAAGGTAAAAATAGGGATGGAGCACCTTGGCATACCGTATGGTATTGCGAGTGAAGGCAGTTTTGGACCGTATGTCTATTTCCCTTTTATTGCCCAGGATCATGAAATTCTTTTGTGGATTGACGATGAACGCGGTATTGAGGTTGTAGAACAAAAGATAAGTACGGATACTAACTATAATTCAAAAACGGTTTCAAAACGGAATTATTTGGGTTATTTTCTAAATAAATCCTTTTCCCCTTCTCATGCACTCATCGTTAGACCAAATTCTGGTTTTATTCCTGGCTTAACATTCAAGGGATTGAAGAAGGTAAATGAGGTAAAAGAGGCAATAAAACGTTGTGCTGCTGCCTCCACTGACGGTCTAGCTCTTGTACAAACCGATATGAGAGCCCACATGAACCCCACGCGAATGAAGGTTATAGGTGAGCTTGCAGAAAAAATGGCCCATCGGTTAGCAACTCTTTGTCCGAACTGTTCATGTCCCGGATGGGGAATCGTAGACGTTGTCCAAGGATTGCCTTGTGGAGGATGCGGTTTAAAGACGGAACAAATTGCGCAAGAAGTGTACGGTTGCCCCAGCTGTGATTTAAGAAAAACAATGCCTCGCCAGGATGGTGTTACAAAATCATCACCTGCTTATTGCCATTGGTGTAATCCCTGATGTGCATCGCAAAAAAAGTCTGCCTAAAACGCCCCCATCCCCACAATCTCTCTCACGCCTTGTCCCACATGCCTTCTCCGCCTTTCTCACCATCTCCGCTTTATCACTCTAAATAAGTAAAAGTTTGTCTGGAAAACAGAGAAAAAAAGGAGCCCGAGTTCGACAGGAAATCGGCAAAATTAGTAACGCACGAAACCAAAAATCCTTTTTAATCAAGGTTTTTCCATTTCGCGCGCCTAGCCAAGCTAGGTACAACTAGCCGGTGTGAGTCCGGTCGAGGTAAGAGCCAAGTCGCCTCGTAGCTGACAGGTGAATATTTCACTGCCATAAGGCCAGTGAGTTAATCAGTGAGAGCCACTTTGTTAACGAATTGGAGCCA
>NZ_JBHSHC010000145.1:0-521 GCF_042652925.1 Effusibacillus consociatus | reverse complement strand
TTGGCTCTATTTCATTAACATGGTGGCTCTCATTCATTAACCTAGCGGCTCTGCCGCGCCGAAATATTCATTTAGCAAAGATTTAATGAGCCACCTCTAAAAAAGTGACCTTTTGGCTTTCCATAGAGTGATAAAATATCCGCAGTTGTAAGCATCACTTTGATTGAATTGTATAAAAAATGGGATAAAATAAACTTGAAGGAGGGAATTGACTTTGAAATTAATTATGGAACGGATTAATTTGATAATACTTATTGTTGGCATTGCTTTTCTTGTGAAAGCGCTCTTACTGTTTTTCGGTCATGTTGACGGAACCGGAGTAACTCTAAATATACCCTTCGTTGAGGCTACCAGAATATCTAAGGAGGAAATTCCATCCTATGCAACCAATTTTGCATGGTTAGGTGTATTATTGCTGGCGATTCCTCTTATATCTGTATTAGTTAAGAGATCTCTTAAGCCCCGTAATCAAGTTGGACAACCTCCGAAATAAGAGCGATACTATACGTAGGAGGATTGAT
>NZ_JBHSHC010000144.1:0-1177 GCF_042652925.1 Effusibacillus consociatus | reverse complement strand
CAACCGCCGCTTCCCTTGTCCTGATTGGGCTCGTGGCGGTTTGTACATCTACGGACTGTCGAAGCCGGGAGGATACCATCCAAGGTTTTACAACCGAACAAATTGCACTTTTATTAGCTCAACCCGACCTTAGCACCTATGTCGGTTTTAGGGATTATGCGCTAATGCTGTTCCTGCTCGATACCGGGGCTAGAATCCGTGAAACCTTATCGCTGACCGCATCGAATATTGATTTTATCAACTATACGGTTCAGTTTTCTTCCAAAGTGACAAAGACTCGAAAGTCACGCATCGTTCCAGTAAGTCAAAAGACCATCAACTGCATCAAGGAACTGCTAGCCGAAAACAAAGAACACTTTGGCGAAAAGGTGGAGCATATCTTTCTTGCCATTTACGGATCGCCGATGGATCCTTCCACCATTAGGCATCGATTAAGGGAATATGGAGAGCAAGCCGGAATTGAAAATGTATGTCGAGTGAGTCCCCATACATTTCGGCATACCTTTGGTCGACTCTATATTCGAAACGGTGGAGATGTGTTCACGCTTCAGAAGATATTGGGGCATAGCACTATGGAGATGGTGCGGAAGTATGTTCAAATGGCACAGGAAGATTTACAAGATGCTCACGCTAAGTTCTCCCCTTTAAATAGCCTAAAATTGTAGTACAATAAGAGCCTTGGCAAACATTATGCGAAGGCTCTTTTTGGATGAAAAAAGGGAGCCCACTGGTGCGAGCTCCTTTTCTTTCTATATTTTTAAAGTCTAATAAAAGTCTAATAATTGTGATGTGGGCATTCCTTTGCCATGTGCATTTCATAATGAACATGAGGCCGAATCGTCCCTTTATTCCCATCATACTCGTAGTAAAGAATTTGCCGGTCGAACCTGCCTGTCCAATTAGTGAGAAAGTTCATAGCGATATGAACGGCGGTTGAAGAAAGGATTCCGTTTGGCCAAATCACCTGAGGGCGATTACCCGCTTGGTTATATGCTGCGGCTTCTTTGTCCAGTTGTTCCGTTGTAATAAACCCAAAACACCACATACACGGTTTATCAGGCAGACTGGCAATAACTTGTCCCCGCATAACTGGGGAGCCAGATGGTTTCTCTTAAGCCCCGTAATCAAGTTGGACAACCTCCGAAATAAGAGCGATACTATACGTAGGAGGATTGAT
>NZ_JBHSHC010000143.1:0-22708 GCF_042652925.1 Effusibacillus consociatus | reverse complement strand
CACAGCGCACGCCAGCCATTCCGTTACCGACCAAGACCAACTTTCTCTTGTTCATGTTCCCTCTCTCCTTCTTGTTCTGATTTTAATTTTCTAAGTGAGACAGCACATATCTTAAACTCCGGCATTCTGGAAACAGGATCCAGTTCTGGAATGGTCAATAGATTGACGGATTGCTCATGCTCCCAGTGCATCGGTACAAACAAGGTGTCCGGTCGTATAGACGACGTGATTTTCACCTGATATTTCGCTTTTCCCCGGCGGGTGGTCAGTTCCACCCAATCCCCATCTTCAATGCGGTTCGCAGCAGCGGTAACCGGATGCATCTCCACATAGGGATCCGGGCACTTCCCATTCAATGCCACCGTTCTGCGTGTCTGTACCCCAGTGAGGTAATGTATCATCAGCCGTCCGGTGGTCAGGTAATACGGATATTCTTGACTCGGCAGTTCCCGTGCTTCTTTGAACTCAACAGGGTGAAAAACTGCTTTTCCGTGCGGGTGAGC
The DNA here is from genome assembly GCF_042652925.1 of Effusibacillus consociatus. NCBI lineage: Bacteria > Bacillati > Bacillota > Bacilli > Caryophanales > Alicyclobacillaceae > Effusibacillus > Effusibacillus consociatus. The sequence goes on along the minus strand of NZ_JBHSHC010000143.1, from coordinate 22,205 downwards.
GAATCGATCGGTGAACACTCTCTCCGTACCTGGGTGTTCATCACTGGGACACGGCCAGAAGACCCCTTTTTGTTGTTCAATCTTGGCATAGCTGATGCCCGAATAGTCCGCTTTTCCGCCTGCACTGGCCAATCTCAATTCTTCAAAAATATCCTCCGGAGTTACGTATGAGAAATACTGTTTTTTCCCAAGCCGGTCCGCCAAATCACATAAAATTTGCCAATCGAGCCGCGCCTGTCCCGGAGGACGTTGAGCCGCCCGCCGGAGAATCACCCGGCCTTCCAAATTGGTCATGGTTCCCTCATCTTCCGTCCATGCAGAGCCCGGGAGAACAATGTCCGCCATTTTCGCCGTCTCCGATAGAAAGAGGTCGACAACAACCAGCGTATCCAGTCCGGCAACCGCTTTTCTCACCAGATTACTGTTGGGGCTTGAGGTTACAGGGTTAGATGCAAGGACGAACAGCCCCTTGATTTCCCCATCTGCCATCGCTTCGAACAACTCGTAGGCAGATTTTCCTTTCCCCGGGAGTTCAATCTCGTCAACTCCCCAAACAGATGCAATATATTTCCGATGTTCCGGATCTTCGATGGAACGGTAACCGGGCAGTTGGTCCGCTTTCTGACCATGTTCACGTCCGCCCTGACCGTTACCTTGACCGGTAACCGCACCATATCCGCAACCCGGCTTCCCAATTTTTCCGGAAGCAAGAACAAGATTGAGACAACTGAGTACGTTATCGACACCTCGCGCCTGCTGCTCAATTCCCCGTGCTGTGTAGACAATCGCTGTCTCCGCCTCGCTATACCAGCGAGCGATCTTTACAATACTTTCCATAGAGATACCCGTGATGCGGGATACCTTTTCCGGAGGATAATCACGAACCGTATTTTTGACTTCATCAAATCCGATCGTTCGATCCTTGATAAAATCTTCATCAATCAAATTTTCTTCGATCATTACGTGGAGAATTCCGTTCATCAGCGCCAAATCGGTACCCGGCTTGATCGGGATATACAAGTCGGCTACCTTGGCCATACCTGTCTCCCTCGGGTCGACGACCACAATTTTGGCTCCGTTTTTCTGTGCCTGTCGAAAGTACGGCATCATCGTGGGTTGACAGTCCGCGATATTGGCTCCAACGACCAGAATGAACTTTGCTAACGGAATATCATGAAGCGGGACTGTCATTCCCCGATCCAGACCAAAGACCTTATTCATAGCGGCAGCCGCTGATGACATGCAGTAGCGCCCATTGTAATCGATATTCCTCGTACGCAAAGCAACCCGGGCAAATTTTCCCAGCAGGTAAGCTTTTTCGTTCGTAAGCGAACCCCCGCCATAGACTGCGACAGAATCTCTTCCATGATTCCGTTGAATCGCTCGAAAGCGATCCGTTATCGCAGTGAGCGCCTCATCCCAAGTTGCCATGGTCAATTGGCCGTTTTTACGAATCAGAGGCATCGTAAGACGTTCCCAATGACGGGCATGTTCGTGTGCGGTGATTCCTTTGGGACACGCCCTGCCGGAAGCGACCGGAAAGTCCTTTACCGTTTGCACTCCCGTAACTCTCAACTGAACCGGCTCCACCCGCAATTCGATCGCACACTGCATGCTGCAGTAACAACAATGACTGGCGACTCCGAGTTCTTTAAGTTCCTGATCCACTTTGCCTTGAAAGGTTTGAAGTAACCTATGCATTGATGCGGACCTCCTCCATGGTTGACAGTAGTCGCCTGCCCGAGTACAGACTTCATCCCCTGCAAAAAATGACTTCAAAAATAAGCCCTCACAAGAACCTTCGCACTGACTGAACCGCAGGACTGATCATGATCCTCCTATCGCCAGTTCAATTCGAAGGTTTTGTCGGGCTTCGTCGCCACGTCATTCTGACCCCTTTGTCAAAATGATCCCGTTTTAGTATGTCAGGTTTTATAACACTTACCGACATTATATGCAGAAATGGTAGATTGCGCAAGATATGTATGTGAGGTTTTCTAACATTAAAGCGTTTTAGTCAAAAATTAGTTTGATTTCCATGTGAAATTCAGATTCACCTTTGGCTTCTAAACAAGAAGAGAGAAGCAATCCATATTGCTTCTCTCTTCCTGATCTTTCAAATTACGCCAGTTATTAGGGCAAAATTCAGCACCTCATGCTTTTCCACTCGTATAGCAGGTTTCATCCAAGAAACCCAAAACCTCGTCCAGGACAGGCATGGCCGGGATTGCTTCCCCTCCCTACTCCCATATAGACTCTCGGCAATAGCCGAGTATTGAAACCTCAAGGTTTTGTACCATGAGGGCTTTTCTGTTTCCCTCCATCAATTTGATAAAGTTGTTATACAACTGATGGACTCCAACTGGAAATTACCAACGAAAAAGTTTATCGAAAATCACAAAAAAGACTTGACTTTTCGAAAACACCTCAACAATCGCCGAGAAGGGCTTTCTAACCGCCCTATCTTCGGTGAAAGAGGGTTTCCCGTGTTTGAAGAAATTCGTTCTCATTCCGAATATCAGGACTTTGTCCTGGAGCAACTGCAGACTCATTATTCCGGTACCAGCATCCTTCGTCTTGTGCCGAGCGACTGGTGTGTCATCAAGAAATTCTGGCTGACCGATTTGTCCCGTACAGCACAGCTTTTACAAAGCCAATACTCCCATCGGGGAAGCAAAGCCAAAGATCCCGCCAACTTGCTCCGCTCCTACCTGCTTATGCTGTCCGTCAAGCAACCTTCTGTGACCAAATGGGTCGACGATCTCCGGCGAATTCCGCTTTATGCGATCCTCAGCGACTTTGAGCCCGGCCAAACACCAGGTGTCCGTTCCTTTTACGACTTCTTCACCCGTCTTTGGGCTCTTGAAACGTCTCATGTCACCAACAAAAAGAAACCCAAAAGAAGAAAACCGAGGAGAGGGAAAAAGGGGGAAAAAGCACCCACCACAACGCCCGGAAAAATCGACCGATTCGTCAAACGTCTCCTGAAATACCCGCCCCGTCAACAAAAGCTGCCGCTTGACCATCTCCAGTCGTTGTTTAAAGAACAATTTATGCTTCTCTCCGCCCAAATGGGCCTTCTTGGCGATATTCACGCTCTTCGTGCGGCAGGGGACGGTACTCCTGTACAAACGTCCGCCTATCCAAGAAGTAAACCCTTGTGTTCCTGTAGAAAGCTGGGAATTTACTCCTGCAATTGCCCACGGCTTTACTCACAGCCTGACTGTGATACCGGGTGGGACAGTGTGCACGGGAACGGTACTTCAACGGCTATCATTTGTACATGCTCACGGCTGCTGACAGCTTTCATGATCTGCCCTTGTATCCCCGTCTTCAGCGCGGTTCCCGATACGACTCGGTTTCCCTGCTCTTCAGCGTAGATGAGTTCGTCCGCCAGTACCCCGAATTCACATGGGATACGATCTTGCTGGGATACGATCTTGCTGGATTCCGCCCATGATGCACTTCCCATTTACCGCTACGTACAATCCAAGCAGATTACCCCGTTGATTGATCTCAATCCACGAAACAGCGGCAACACCAAGTATAAAGATGATTTCACTCTTTCTCCCGCCGGCATCCCCATTTGCAAGAAAGGTCTGGCGATGAAAGACAATGGATACGACCACGCCCGAGGACGCCGTAAGTATCGCTGTCCACTCGTCAAAAACGGTGTGGTAACATGCGATACGCCTTGCTCGGATTCTGCCTACGGCCGATGTGTGTACACCTGCACGAAGGACAATCCCCGCTTGTTTCCACCCATCGCCCGCAACAGCGATGAGTGGAAAGAGACCTACAAACGCAGAACGACAGTCGAACGGTCCAACAAGCGAGAAAAGATTGATTATATGCTTGAAGCCGCCAAGCATCGTAGTACCAAAATGTGAACCATCCGGATCTACGGAATCATGATGTGCCAACACATGGACGCTTGGTACGAAGAGAGTGAAATCGAACTGAAATCCCTTCTCTTCTGGGCGTAAGCAACGAAACTAACGATTGCCAAACGTAGTTCTTTTGAAAAAACCATTGAGCTACGTTTGGCATGGTCACTTTTAGAGAATGAAGATCCTATCAGTGTGTAAACAACCAATTTTCCAGCTAAAGACGCCCGAAATACAATAAATTTCCAATTCAACTCAGATCATTTCCGAGCCTCTATCCATATATCTTTTAATTTCCACGAGTTCCAAGAAAGAACTTGAACACATCCGCCCTCGGCAAAAATATCAACCTTATTACTCGATGAATTCGGATAGATTCTGCCCGTCATGGCCAACTCGCCATCATTGACAAACAATTCCACGGAAGAGCGGTCCACAAACAAATGGAATTTAATGGATTTCTTGCCGGATACGTCGAGGAATGCCCGACGAATGCCTTCTTCACCTATCCCCGAACGGGTCCGGTCAAAAATAACTGCCGAATCGTTCACATCAAAACGAATTACAGTTTCTTCCGTATAATCCTCGGAACAGCGAACTTTAATGCCAAACTCCGAAGCATCACAAGCAGCTAACGAAAATTCGGCAACAATCTCCAGGCAATCTCCTTTAATATGACTGAGATAATCAGATTGAAGCGGAGTAACTTCAATCGACTGGGCATGATCATGCTCTTTGCGCAGCAATTCCAACTCCGGAACGGGTTTCATCAGCAGCTTATTTTCCGGAGTCAACTCAAGCAAACGGGGGATTGTCAGGGCACCACCCCATCCCTTGGTTTGGGTAGGCATATAAGATTCCCACATATCCATCCATGCGATCAGAATTCGCCGCCCCTGCTCATCATGAAAGGTTTGGGCTGCGTAGAAGTCAAACCCTTTATCCAACTCTTCGAATCCGCCATGCTGAAATTTTCCGGTTTGATAGTCTAAATTTCCTACCAAATATCCTGTCTGGTGAAGATTGTTGTATTTATCTCCCTGCGGTTCAATCCCTTGGGGTGAAAAAACCAGAACATCTTTTCCGTTCAATCGGAATAGATCCGGACATTCCCACATATATCCCAGTGTTCCGTCACTCTCAGCTGCAATGCCTATATAATTCCAACTGCGAAGATCTTTCGATCGGTAGAGAACCACTTTGCCATGATTCCCTTCTCTGGTGCCGAGAATCATATACCACTGATCTTCATGCTTCCAAACCTTCGGATCCCGAATATGCCCGCAGCAGTCAAAAGGTGGCTCGGCAATGACAGGATTTGCCGGATCTTTTACGAATGTTACGCCATCTGTGCTGGTGGCAGCACACTGATATTGCTTTAATTCGCTTTGATCTTCTTTCATCCATATATTACCGGTGTAAATGAGAGTCAGAACCCCATGGTCATCCACGACCGCACTTCCTGAAAAACAACCGTCCCGATCATAGGCTTCGCTGGGAGCTAAAGCGATTGAGAGCCGTTCCCAATGAACGAGATCCTTGCTTTTTACATGCCCCCAGTGCATCGGCCCCCATTTCGGACTATCCGGATGATGCTGGTAGAATACATGATATTCCCCTTTATATTGGACCAATCCGTTTGGATCATTGATCCAATTTGCCGGGGCCATAATGTGGTAGGCTAATCTATGAATATCGTCGGGCAAATGATTCGCTGAGTCCATAACTCGTTGTTCCGCTTCTCTAACATAATCCAAATGACGTGTCAATGTTTTTTGCATCCTCTCTGGTAAATATTTACTTAATAGATCCCTGCATGACACCGGCGATAATATGTTTTTGAGTAAAGAAGTAAACGATCATGACAGGAATAATGGTTACTACCAATCCTGCCATTAAGAGCCCGTAATCTACGGAATAGGTGCCGAAGAAGTAAAATGTCGATAAGGGAAGCGTTCTTTGCTCGGGAGAAATCAGGACCAAAGAAGGCAGCAAAAAGTCATTCCAGATCCATAAAACATTTAAAATCACTATTGTCATCGTCGTTGGTTTCAACAACGGCCAAACAATTTTGAAAAATATTTGTATCCTTGTACATCCGTCAATCATTGCGGCTTCTTCCAGCTCAACCGGTATGCTTTTAATCAGCCCGTGATAGATAAAGACGGCCAAAGACGACCCAAATCCGATATACATATAGATTAAAGCCCATTTACTGTTTAATAAGCCAACTGATCCATAGATTTTAACCAAAGGAATCATGATCGCTTGAAACGGAATAATCATCGCAGCAACCATGAGAAAAAAGAAAAACTTGTTCCATTTGCTTTTTCTTCTTACGAAGATGTAAGCCGTCATGGCGGATAAAATGGTGATCAAACCCACGCTCAACACGGTGATGATCAGCGAGTTAAAAAAGCTGTGCAGAAAATCCATTTTCTCCATCGCATCCAAATAATTGGACAGACTCCATTGTTGAGGGAGCGCAACGGGATTCGAGATCACAGCTGTTTTTTCTTTAAAAGAGTTCAGCAGCACCAGCAGAAACGGAAAGACATATAAGCAGAACACAATACATAGAACAATAAATCTCACGGGACGAAAGGGACTTTTGTCCAGAATCCTTACGCTTCTTCTTTTCGCACTCTCCCAGGACATCCGCCCAAGCACGATGGGTCCTTTGTCTGAATTCATTAGGCTTCAACCTCCTGTTTCTTGCTGAAATAGACTTGGAACAAGGTTACTGCCGCAACGACAAGGAATAAGATAAAAGCTTCCGATTGCCCCGTGCCGTATTGTTGAGACAGGAAGGCTTTCTGATACACATACATGGAAACCAATTGGGTGCTTTTATAAGGTCCGCCATGGGTCAGGGAAAGATTCAAATCATAGACCATAAAACCTCTTTGCAAAGACAGAAATACGCAAACGATAATCGAAGGAAGCAGAAGGGGAAGGACAATTTTGATTAAGCGGACAAATCCGTTTGCTCCATCGATACTGGCTGCTTCCAATAAATCTTTGGGAATGTTCATGAGCCCTGCGATATAAATGACCATCATATAACCGGAATATTGCCAAACGGTCACAATCACCAAGGTCCAAAACGCTTTGTCAGGGTCTGCCAGCCAGGAAGTGGAGAATATGCCAACCGGAAAATGTTGACCGATATAGACCAACACATTGGAAAAAATGAACTGCCATAAAAAGCCTAAAATAATTCCTCCGATCAAGTTGGGGATAAAAAAGCCGGCCCGAAAAAAACTTTGCCCTTTGACTCCGCTTGTCAATGCATAAGCGAGAAAAAAAGCGACCACATTAATCAAAACAACCGTTAAAACCACATACTTGACTGTGAGAAACATAGAGGTCCAAAAATTCGAGTCTTGAAAGACCGACATATAATTTTTCCAGCCGACAAACGAATGGGTCGCGGACACCCCGTCCCAGTTCGTAAACGTGAGATAAATTCCATATAGAAACGGTACGATAAGGACGGTAAAAAAGATGAATAACGTCGGTCCTGAAAAAATCAGCTGTAATTTCCATCCGTTTTCCTTCATAACTTCCTCCTTCTTTCATCCCCTGGATGTAAAATAACGGATAGAGACTATCCGTTATTTTACCCATCCCGGAGACGAGGTTATTTCACGTTCTTCCAGTATGCTTGGATTTCATTGATCAACCCGGCTTTATCGATTTTGCCGGAAAGATATTTTTGCATCGAAGCTCCCAATTGAGACCAGTGATCCGGTGGCAGAGTCGTCATGGCTTGCATCGTTGCTTTCTTGTTCATGTATTGCACGATGGATTTAGCCAATGGATCCTGAGGCTGCAGCGTAATATTTTTAAATGCAGGAATAATATTTGCTTGGTTTACCAGGAAATCCTGACCGCTATTGTTATAAACCAGCCATTCCAAGAATTTCTTCGCAGCGGCTTGCTGTTCGAGAGAACTCTGCTGCTTATCCACAATCAGACGTTTGGTCACACCTGCAGGAATTTGTGAGTTTCCATAGTCGTTCGCATTATTGCTCACTGGAACCGGCAAAAATCCGTAGTTTCCGCTCGCAGTATCAAATCCCTTGATTTGAGGCCATGCCCAGTTCCCCATAAACCAAAGTCCGACTTTTCCTTTTCCCACCATTTCAGGACCTTGTTCATAAGTGCCTGACAACGGATCTTTTTTGCTGATATTGTTTTCCTTCAATAAATCAAACGTATCCATTAATCCACTAAACACTTGGTTTTTAGACAGATCCTCTTTTCCGCCTTTCAAACCTTCCAAGAACTTATCAATATCCTGAGGGTTTTTCGATTGTGCGGAATAAGCAATCGGCAGGAAGTGTGCGGCCAATGACCAATCCATTGGTGATTGAAGATTTGAGGCAACTCCCGTTGCTTGAATTTTCTTGAGTAATGCTTCCAAGTCACTTCTTGTTTTGATGGAAGAAGGATCAAAATTTCCTCCAACAGCCTTATCCAAGACTTGTTTGTTATAGATAAGCCCATATCCTTCCACCGCAAACGGAAAACCGAGAATTTTCCCATCATCTTTGGCTGCATCCAGACTTCCATCAACCGCATCCTTGACCCATTTTTCTCCGGAAAGATCCAGAGCCTTATCCTTAAATTTCTTGACGTCGCTAGGATCCACCATGGAAATGGTTGGCGCGTTGCCAGAAGCATACATTGCGGATACCTTCTCAAAAGGAGACTGTCCCGCCGCAGCAGGAATGACTTGCAAGTTAATTCCAGGGTTTTGCTGGTTAAAAACTTTTGCAACCGCTTCCATTTGGGCTTCGATTTCACCTTTTGTATTCAATAAAGTGATTTTGACCGGCCCATTCTCGTTTGTTGCGGAACTCTGACCTTGTTGGGAAGATGGTCCACATCCCGATAACAGAAACGCAAGGGACAAGACTGCCGTCGATAGAACTCTCAATTTCTTCAAGTTTGTTTCCCCCTTTTATTGTTCACTTTAAAAAAGAATGAAAATTCAATACAAGTATATGTCAATCGATTAACATATGTCAACCGATTGACATATAGTTTTTTAAAAAAACCACTCACGTGGTTTGCCGTTCCATGAGTTTTACAGGAAACACATTCTCCAATGAAGTATTTTCCCCGTTAATCTGTTTCACGATTACTTCCACCGCCAATGCCGCCATATCCTCCAACGGTTGTCGAATGGTGGTCAGCTGCGGTACAAAAATGGAAGCCAGCTTTACATCATCGTAACCTACAATTTTAATGTCATGAGGAACTTCTTTTTTGAATAAACGGCAGACTTTTAGCGCATAGGCGGCAATGATGTCACTTGTCGCAAATACCCCATCAATATCGCCATGTTCACTAAATAATTGATTTAAAATACTCTCGTATTGATCGTCATCGAAAACGTCCATGTTCGTTTGAACAGTAACGGACTCAATTCCATGCTGATTCGTGATCTCCTGGAAGGCTTCACTTCTTTGGTTTGCCAATAAGTCAAGCGTTAAATTACCGCAAATATGAGCGATTTTTTTACAACCCTTGCTGATTAAAAGATTGGTCGCCAATGTCCCCCCCTGATAATTATTGGATGCAATATAGGGAAAATCCCCTATTTTTCGGTCGAAGGTAACTATGGGATAGCGCAAATTGTGATACTCTTCGACATCCAAGGTGTGACTTCCCATGATGATCCCATCAACTTGATTTCTTTTCAACATGTCAATGTATTCTTTTTCTTTGTCCCGATTTAAATGAGAATTGCAAACCATGATCTTGTACCCTTGCTGATATGCATAAAATTCTATGAAATTGGTAAGCTCCCCAAAGAAAGGATGGGCCACCGTGGGAATGATCACCCCAATAATATTGGACTTTCTCCGATGAAGGGAACGGGCGATTTCATTCGGCTGATAGTGCAATTCTTCCATCGCTTGATACACTTTTTGTCTGGTGGCTTCACTGATATATCCCCGATTGTTTAAAACCCGGGAAACGGTGGTTACCGTTACTCCCGCCTTTTGAGCAACATCCTTGATAGTCGGCATATTCTCCTCCTAATTAAAATATGCTGCACAATCCATTTCACCATTATATCCATATAGTATAGCACAGGTTGTTGTCTATTAAAAAATTTTGCGGATGATATACAAGGTCAACAAATAAAAATGTGCACCCATAAGGTGCACCGACAAAACGAAAAACCCGAACGAGCAAGGCGACTACAGCGCTTTTCGTACTTCTTTACTTGTCTTTGTGGTGGCTCGGGACGGAATCGAACCGCCGACACGAGGATTTTCAGTCCTCTGCTCTACCGACTGAGCTACCGAGCCGTATGGTTGCGGGGACAGGACTTGAACCTGCGACCTTCGGGTTATGAGCCCGACGAGCTGCCAACTGCTCCACCCCGCGATAACAGGACGTTATCGTGCCGACGTTGCGACGGTCACGGATGACCTAGTGTCGACGATGCCTCAGGACGAGGCGTTTTCGTCGACCGACATGGACCTCGCCGAATTTAGTCGGCCTTCCTTTGTCCAAAATGGTGGAGGCTGACGGGATCGAACCGCCGACCCTCTGCTTGTAAGGCAGATGCTCTCCCAGCTGAGCTAAGCCTCCAATATGGTGACGCGTACGGGATTCGAACCCGTGAATGCCGCCTTGAAAGGGCGGTGAGTTAAGCCGCTTCTCCAACGCGCCAAAACTATTTTTTTCTCGGGACAAGAAGCACGCTATTAAATATACCAAGCTTTCGACGGAATTTCAAATGTTTTTTCTGGAAGCGATTCTCCCAGCGGTGAAGTATCGACGAACCAAACTGGAACCTCCAGCATACTCTAGATTGGGGTCTTCTCCAAGGACAGTCTAGGGATACAGCTCATGATGTCCGCGGAGAAGACCCCTGCTCTTCGTAAGCTATTTCCTTTAGCCATTGCCGATCTTGCTCCGTCAATTCGGCCTTTTCGAGCAGATCCGGACGACGCAGATAGGTGCGCCGCAGGGACTCCCGCCGACGCCACTGCTCGATTTTTTCATGGTGACCGGAAAGTAAAACGTCCGGAACCTTCCATCCCCGGTATTCATAAGGACGGGTATAATGCGGGTACTCCAACAATCCGTTTCGGAAAGAATCCAGTTCCGCCGATGTGTCATTGCCCAAAACTCCAGGCAGTAAACGAACAACCGAATCGACGATTGCCATGGCAGGAATCTCTCCCCCGGTTAGTACATAATCACCGATCGAAATCTCATCGGTGATTAAATGCTGTCTGATTCTATCATCGTACCCTTCATAATGTCCGCATATCAGGATCAAATGCTGTTCCTTTGCCAGATCCAAAACCAATTCCTGCGTATACGGAACGCCTTGCGGACATGTAAGAATAATCCGAGGTTTCGCCTGCGAAGGGTCAAATAATGATTCGACCGCATCAAAAATCGGATCCGGCTTTAAAACCATGCCGCCCCCACCGCCGTAGGGTGTATCATCAACAGTGTTATGTTTGTTTGTTGAGAACTTTCGAAAATCGGTAACTCCAATTTCAACGGCACCCGCCGCACGAGCTCTTCCAACAATGCTTTCCGAGAGTACTCCGGTAAACATCTCCGGAAATAAAGTCACGATATCGATCTTCATCAATCGATCAAACCTTCCATAAGATGAACGCGAATCAATTTGTTGTCCACATCTACTTCTTTAATGCAATCAGGGATCGCCGGCAGCAGAATCTCTTTTCCTTTTGGAGGCTTCACCACGTACACATCATTCGCTCCCGGCTGCAGGACCTCCACCAATTCCCCAAGTTCCTCTCCTTCAACTGTAACGACCCGACACCCGACCAATTGATGAATGTAATGGCTGCCTTCCGGTAACGGAGTCAGATCCGATTCGCGGATCTTCAATACTCCGCCTTTGTATTTTTCCACATCATTGATCGAAGGATGTCCAACAAACTTCAATAAATAAAAGTTCTTGTGTTGGCGGGTCGATTCGACTGTCAATTCGAGCTCGGGAAAGTTCGGGTGAACCAGGATCAGCTTCGCTCCTTTCACAAACCGCTTTTCAGGAAAATCGGTATGGCTGATCACACGCACCTCGCCCCGTATTCCCTGAGTATTTACGAGAGAACCAACCCGTATTAGCCGTTCCTTCACATGATTCACATCCTTAGATACCTCAGTGTATTCATTTTGGCAGCAGCTTCTTTCCGGTCACCATTTCAAAAGTCGTTAAGAAAAACCAGAGAAATCCGGCGGAAATCCCAAAAATGGCCCTTTATAAGGAAGCCGGTCGATTTTTCTCAAAACAGAAATGTCCGACCCACGAAAGTATAGAGATCAAGAAACACAAGATCCATGCAATGAAAGCGAACAAAAAAGGCAAAATAATGACTTGTATTAATACTCTTCGCGTCCCCATTACGCTGGAACGGTTGGGCTTCACTTGATGGAGCAAGAATCAGGGCCGGGAACCCAGAAGATTTCCGACCCTTTTTACATAATATCCACGGTCACCCGCTTGTCTTCCTGTAAAGCAGCCGCAGCCACCACTGTCCGAATCGCCTTCGCAATTCGTCCTTGTTTTCCAATAATCTTTCCGGCATCACCCGGAGCAACGTTCAATTGATAGACCACAGAATGATCCTTTACGGTCTCTGTGACCCGAACTTCCTCGGGGTGATCCACGAGTGCTTTCGCGATGAGTTCAACCAAGTTTTTCATTGGTCAGCCCTCCAGGAATGGAATGGACTTACTTCATCTCGTGAACTTTCTTTAAGATGCCTGTCTTGCTGAACAAGTTACGAACAGTGTCAGACGGTTGTGCACCGGTTTGCAACCACTTGATCGCTTTTTCTTCGTCGATTTGAATCTGAGCCGGTTGAGTTACAGGATTATAAGTACCAATCTCCTCGATGAAACGACCGTCACGCGGAGAACGGGAATCAGCTACAACCACACGGTAAAAAGGAGCTTTTTTAGCACCCATGCGCTTCAGACGAATTTTTACTGCCATTGTAAATTCACCTCCTAGTCAAAGTCAACTTTAGTATTATATCAATTCATGCCCAAAAAGGGAATGAAGAATAACCGATAAATGAATTGCTTTTAAAATGGGAACTTGAATCCGCCAAACCCTTTTTTCCCTTTCTTCTTGCCCATTTTCTTGGCTAAGCCGGGAAGCTGTTTCATCATTTTTTGCATGTCTGCAAACTGATTTAACAAACGGTTCACTTCTTGCACGGAAGTTCCGCTCCCCGTCGCAATCCGACGGCGACGGCTGGCATTCATGACCTTGGGATCCTGACGCTCCTTCGGAGTCATCGAGCAAATAATCGCCTCGACCCGAGCAATTTGTTTGTCGTCAATGTTCACATTCTGGAGCGCCTTATCATTGCCAAGCCCCGGAATCATGCGCAGCAAGTCCTGCAAAGGACCCATTTTCTTAATTTGCTGCATTTGATCCAGGAAATCTTCCAGAGTGAATTCACCGCTCATCAGCTTCTTGCCCACTTCCTGAGCCTTTTCCTGATCGACGTTTGCCTGTGCTTTTTCGATCAGACTCAATACATCCCCCATTCCCAAGATGCGAGATGCCATCCGGTCAGGGTGGAAAGGTTCAAGCGCGTCAAGCTTCTCGCCCATCCCGGCAAACTTAACCGGTGTACCGGTAACCGACCGAATCGACAGTGCCGCACCGCCCCGGGTATCCCCGTCCAGCTTGGTAAGGATTGTCCCGGTGATGCCAAGCTGCTGATGGAAGTTTTCCGCCACATTCACCGCGTCTTGGCCGGTCATGGCGTCTACTACAAGCAGAATCTCGTCAGGGTTCACAGCTTCTTTAATCTTCTTCAGTTCATCCATCAGGGCCTCATCAATGTGGAGACGACCCGCGGTGTCGATCAATACATAATCGAAACCATGCATTTTGGCATGCTCAACCGCATTTTTCGCAATATCAACAGGGCTGACTTGATCTCCCATGGAGAAAACCTGAGTTTTCACCTGCTCGCCAAGCACCTGCAGCTGTTTAATTGCAGCCGGGCGATAAATATCACACGCCGCGAGCAAAGGGTAGCGGTTTTGCTTCTTCAGAAGGTTTGCAAGTTTACCTGTGGTGGTTGTCTTACCCGCACCTTGCAGACCGACCATCATAATGACCGTGGGAGGTTTGCTTGCCAGTGCGATGCGGCTCTGGGTGCCCCCCATCAGTTCGGTCAATTCATCGTTTACAATCTTGATGACTTGCTGGCCGGGGGTCAAGCTTTGCAAGACTTCCTGACCCACAGCACGCTCGCGAACCTTTTCAACAAACTCCTTCACGACTTTAAAGTTAACGTCCGCCTCCAAAAGCGCCAAGCGCACTTCCCGCATGGCTTCTTTAACGTCATCTTCCGTAAGTTTGCCTTTTCCGCGCAGCCGCTGGAACGTCTCCTGCAGCCTTGTGGACAGCCCTTCAAAGATCGCCATGGACAACCTCCTCTCTCTTGCCTATGGTTACTATCGTTCTATATCCCGGCGGTCAGGCTCTCCCCTCCGGGTTCACTTTCCCCGTCCCGGGAGATCTGTTGGACGAGCCTGATCCATTCAATCTTGTCCGGCTCTTCCAAGGGGAGACTTGAGATCTTCTCCATCAATTCCTTACACAATCGGGTTCGATGTTCATATCGTTCAAGAAGCCGAAGCTTCTCCTCATATTCTTCCAACTGGGTCTCTGAGCGGCGGATATTGTCGTGCACCGCCTGTCTGGAGACATTGTACTGCTCGGCGATTTCCGCGAGCGAGAGATCATCATAATAATACAGTTCCATAAAAGTACGCTGCTTTTCGGTCAGCAATACTCCGTAGAAATCGTACAACAGGTTCATGCGTGTTGTTTTTTCAAGCATGGTACCACGCCTTCCGCCTGTCAAGATGGAAACCTTTACAGCACAAAACACATAATACCGGATTCCAAAAAGCATGTCAAGCATACGTTCTCGAAGATCTTGCGTTTCTGGTCCCCCATAGTACTTATCGGGGTCCCCGTAACATGGCGAGACTTAAGCTGAAGATTTTCGGGTCCCCATTCTCAAAGCACGACTTGGTACTTCGGATGTCTTTTGGGTCCCCACGAAAGGACTCGGATTATGCTGCAACGCTTTTCGTCACTTTCGTGGTCGATTTTATTGGGACTCAAATATTGCTGCCACAAACTGCTGCGGATCAAACTCCTGCAGATCGTCCATTTTTTCGCCAAGCCCGACGAACTTTACAGGAATCTCCATTTGATCCCGAATCGCAATCACGATTCCGCCCTTTGCCGTCCCGTCAAGCTTCGTTAACACCAGCCCCGTTACGCCGGTCGCTTCCCCGAAGATTTTGGCTTGCTGCAAAGCGTTCTGACCGGTCGTTGCGTCAAGGACCAGCAGGACTTCATGCGGAGCGTCCGGAATTTCCCGTTTTAACACCCGATACACTTTATTTAACTCATCCATCAAGTTCGTCTTGTTGTGCAGTCGTCCGGCCGTATCGACGATCAGTACATCCGCTTTCCTTGACTTGGCGGCTTGAACCCCGTCATACACCACGGCCGCCGGGTCAGACCCCGCCTGATGCTTAATTACATCTGCACCCACACGCTGCCCCCAAACTTCAAGCTGTTCGATTGCTCCGGCCCGGAACGTATCCCCCGCTGCCAGAATCACTTTCTTCCCTTCGTTCTTCAGCTTGTGAGCCAGCTTCCCGATCGTCGTGGTTTTCCCTACGCCGTTCACCCCAACAATCATAATCACTGTCATACCGGCAGGGTTCATATTCAGAGCAGACGTTTCGGTGCCCATCAATTCGACCAATTTTTCCTGCAAAATCGGCTTCAACTCTTCCGCATTCTCAATCTTGCGTTTCTTCACTTCCGCGCGAAGTTGTTCCAGTAAGGACATTGCGGTGTTGACACCGACATCGGCCATAATCAATTGTTCTTCCAACTCTTCGTAGAATTCTTCGTCAATCTTTCGACGGGTGAAGACCGCTCCTACTTTGTCCAGAAACGAGTCGCGTGTTTTTGCCAATCCCTCTTTAAACTTGCTGAAAAATCCCATTCCGAATCCCTGCCTTATCGATTGCAATTTGAAGCGGACCCGATTGGCTCAGATCCGCTGTGGTCAGCATCTTATCAACTTCATTATATCCGATTTGGAGCAGAAGAACAGGGCAGATTTGGGGATACTGCATCAACATCCTTTCTTATGAACGCGTTGTCTCCTCAAACGTAATCGAAATCAACCGTTCCGTGGAAGTCTCAAACAATATCCTCACATATACACCCCATTCACGTGTTCCTTTACGCAGCCAGAGTTTGAAAGTTTCCTCGGACGTGGTGGGCGACTTCTTGGATCTCCCCACATGGAGATAATCAACAATCGATGCGCCGGGGTATTTTTTCATTGTCTCCGCCATCGCCAAGCGTCCCCATTTGGCGTAGGGTGGTTGGGCTTGGGTTGCCGCGTAACTTGAATTTTGCACCGATATCGGGAACGGGAAGCACACCAGAACCGTTACCAAAATTGTCCAGACTAAGGAACGTTTCACATGAGTCTCCTCCTCTTGTGTTTTCCTTAGTCTTACCAAGATGTCTTTATCCAACCGGCTGATCTCCGCGCTGATACCTGCCGGCTCTTCCAAAGCTCCAAAAATACAAGCATCCGCCAACCAAAAGAATGAAACCAAAAAGGATAAACAAATTGCTGTACACATGGCCCAATGGATCGGCAACAAAAGGATTTATTCGAACGTTTAGCGCCGACAGATTCATTAACCTTGCGATAAGTGCCGTTCCAACAGCACCGGAAATAAAAGCAGTCAGGTTATAAAACCCCATCCCCACTCCCATGCGCTCTACAGGCATAATACTGGTAATACTCTCCGCCAGAGCAGTCTGCATAAACGAAAATCCGATATACATCAGCAAAAGACACGCCCCAATGAGCCATATCGGAAATCCGATCAGAGTGGAAAAACACAGCATACTGGATATGATCAGAGCCAATCCAATGTAAACGACAAAGTGGCTGCCCTTTTTGGCAGTTAAATTCCCGCCCACAGTTCCAAAGATAACACCGCTTATAGCTCCCGGAAACATCACGAGGCCAATCGCATCGGGGTCTAAATGATAGACCTTATTGAGCATCAACGGAATAATAAACAGAATTCCAAACACCGTAGAAAAAATAATAAACCCAATAACCAACCCATTACTGTACAATCGATTGGCAAAAAGATCCGGGTCCACAAACGGGTGGGGGGAACGCCGGATATGAATGACAAACCACACTATGAGAACCACGCTAATCAATAAATAAGGCAGATCAGCTTCTGTTAAGTATAAAACCAGGGATGAAATCCCGATACCGAGCAAAAAGGTCCCCAGTACATCCAGCTTTCCTTGGCCGGCTTCTTGCTCCGGAAGCCATTTTCTGAAAGAGGGAATCGCAACCAGAGTAAACAATGGGATTAAAAAAAGATACGACCAATGAAAAGTCTCTGCAATGAACCCTCCAAGAACAGGCCCTATCCCTATGCTGAACGAAACGGTCGAAGTAAGAATTCCGAATAATTTCCCTCTTTCTTCAGGTGAAAAATACCGGGCCACAACAACCATTACCAGCGCAGGAATCGCTGAAGCGCCTGCCCCCTGGATCGCTCGGCATACAATGACCAACGGATATGAAGATTGAAAGACAAAGCCAAGAATGGATCCGATATTATAGATCAAAATCCCCACTACAATCAGCTTCTTGATACTGTAAATGTCAGAAAGCTTCCCGTAGATCACGGAACCCATTCCGAAAAAAATGATGAAAATTGTGATTACCCAGCTTACTCCGGCAGGAAGCAGGTTAAATTGAGCCGCAATATTCGGGGTCGACACGTTAAAAACCGTCTCGTTTAAAACACCGAAGAAAATGATGTAAAAAATCCACGGGACAATTCGTTTTGCATTCGACGCCTGCTCCACACTATCAAATCCTCTCTCTTTTAGGCCGTTTGAACTTCTTCCTGCTCGACCAGCTTTACTGAGACAAGCTTCGAGATACCTGATTCCTGCATAGTTACACCGTAAAGAACGTCTGCGTTTTCCATCGTTCCTTTCCGGTGGGTGATACAAATAAACTGAGTCTGCGAAGAAAATTCACGCATATATTCTGCAAATCGGCTGACATTGGCTTCGTCCAATGCGGCCTCCACCTCGTCCAGCACGCAGAAAGGAACGGGCTTCACGTGTAAAATCGAGAACAGAAGCGCCATAGCGGTTAAAGCCCGCTCTCCCCCGGACAGGAGTCCGAGATTCTGCAGCTTTTTACCCGGTGGTTGAGCCATAATATCAATCCCTGTCGTTAAGGCGTTCTCCGGATCGACTAAAATCAGGTCCGCACGCCCGCCGCCGAACAACCGGCTGAATACGAGATGGAACTGACCGCGAATGGCCTCAAACGTCTCAAGAAACCGTTTGGTCATTTCCTGATCAATCTCGGCAATCACTTCATTCAGTTTATCCCGGGCTTCCGTCAGATCATTCCGCTGCTCAGTCAAGAAACCAAGACGCTCCTGCATTCGGGTATATTCATCGATTGCTCCAAGATTGACATTGCCCAGAGCATCGATCTGTTTGCGCAAATCGGCAACCAGCTTTTTTGCTCCCGGCACGTCTTCCGGTACCGGATACCGTTCTTTTGCCAATTCAAACGAGATGTAATAATCTTCCGCAAGCTTCATGAGGGAGTTGTTCAATTCCACATCCAGCCGGTTGACCTTCACCTCAATTTGATGCAGCTGGGTTTCCAGATTTTTGAGGACAAGACGGGCTTCCCGAACCTTATGCTCCTCATCCGCGATCTTCTTCTGCAGTTCCTGCTTGCGGGCCAGTTCTTCGTCCAAAGCGGTCTGGGCTTCCGACCGACGCTGTTCGAGCAGAGCCTGCTTTGACACAGCTTCTTCCAATTCCTTCTGCGTTTGTTCGATTCTTTCATCTGCAGTCTCAAGCTCGTTTTGTTTGGCTTCCAATTCGGTGATAATAACAGCCTGTTCCTTCTCAAGTCGAGTGACGTTTGACTTTGTCGAGGCAATCTCCTGATCGATCGCTGCCAGTCGGACTTTAAAGTCCGTTACTTCTTCCGAAATGTCTTCCTGGACGCTTTGCTGCTCTTTCAGCTTGGTTTGCATCCCTTCCACCGCGGCAGACATTTCTTTCACCTGTACATCCAACTCCGCCAGTTCCGCCTGGATGATTTCATCCTTCCGGTTCCACTCGGAGAGTTCCTTTTCATATTGCTCCTTTTCCAGCGTAACCAGCTGTAAGCGCTCCTGAACAGCCTGCCTTTGTACACCAAGCTCGCGGATCTGGGATTCGACCGAATGAATCCGGCTTCGTTGTTCCTCCAAACGATTCGCAACTTCGATTTGCTCTTGATCCGCTTGTCTTGCGGTCGACTCAAACGTGTCCAACTGATGTTGAATGTCTGTCAGGTTGGTAACCAGGGCCTGAATCTTTTTCTCCAGTTCTTCGACTTCGCGTTGTCTTCCGAGAAGACTTGTCCCCTTTTTCTGTTGGCTTCCGCCTGCCATCGTTCCCCCGGGGTTTACGATATCTCCATCCAGAGTCACGATACGAACACGATATTGCAGCAGACGAGCCAAAGCATTTGCATCGGCAATTGTCTTCGCAATGATCACGTTTCCCAACAGATACTCGGCAATCGGGCGATATTTTTCTTCAAAACGGACCACTTCGGCCCCGATCCCGACATACCCCGCATGGCCCTCCACTGCACTCTTTTCACTCTTGCCGAGCATTCGTCCCCTTATGACGTCAAGCGGCATAAAAGTTGCCCGGCCGCCTCCGGTCGATTTGAGGAACAGGATTGCATCGCGACCCGCTTTTTCCGTTTCCACAATAACGTTTTGCAAAGCACCGCCGAGTGCAGTTTCGACCGCCACTTCATATTGGGCGGGCACATGAATTAATTCCGCAACGGCGCCACAAATCCCGTGCACGCGCCCTTTTCCGCCAGCCTGCAGAATCGAACGGACTCCCTGCGAGAAGCCGCCATACTCCTGCTGCATGTCACGGAGCAGCTCGTAACGGGATTGAAAAGAAGCCTTTTCCGTCTGCAACTGGCGCAAGGTGGCGGCAAGCCGCTCTTTCTCCTGCTGCCGTCCCGATGCCGACTGCCGAAGTTCATCCAATCTTCTTTGCATCGTTTGCTCTTGTTTCCGCAGGCCGTTGAGAGTGGATTGGCCTGAAGCGACCGATTCGTCCAATGAGTGAACCCGACCATTCAGGTCGGTTTCGTCTTCCCTCATCTTTTCGATTCTTCGGGCTAAGCCTCTTTTATTTGTCTCAATATTTTTCTGTTCATTGCGCTTACCGGCCGTTTCATTCAGTTTTTCAATCAAATCACCTTTGAGACGTTCTACCTCCGCTTCCAACTGGGAACGGTCAAGAAAACCGCTCGCGGACGACATTTTCTCTTCAAGTTGGCGTTTGATTTCTTCACGATCGGCTGTGAGTCTGCCGAATTTTTCCTTCTCTTCTGTGAGTTGTTGTTCTTTATCCTGACGTTCCTCAAGCAGCTTGTCGATATCCGTTTGCAGGTCATCCCGGCCAGCAAGCAGGTTCTTGTGGCGTTCCTGCAGAACTTCCCGGCGTCCTTCCGCCTTCTCATACTCTGCAACCACTTCCACATGCTTCTTGTTGCTGGTCTCCATCATCTTATCCAGCTGTTCCGCTTGCCAACGAAACTGCTGATACTGGGACTCCATACCGGAAACCGTTGCTGCTTGGGCAGAATGTTCGTCCTGCAGTTTAGCTCCGTGCTCTTTCTCTTGCTGCCAACGCTGATTGAGATCTTCGATATCGTGCACATATAAAGCAATGTCCAGTTTCTGAAGCTCTTCCCGCAGATGATTATACTTCCTGGCAATCTCCGCCTGCTCGAACATCGGTCCGATCTGATTTTCCAATTCACCGATAATATCGCCGATACGAACCAGGTTAGCGGCTGTTTCATCGAGTTTTTTTTCCGCTTCCCGTTTTCTTGCCTTGTATTTTACGATTCCGGCCGCTTCTTCAAAAATTCCCCGGCGGTCCTCCGCCTTATTGGAAAGAATCTCATCAATCCGGCCTTGTCCGATGATCGAATAAGCTTCTTTTCCAAGACCGGTATCCATGAACAGTTCAATAATATCCTTTAAACGGCAGGGCTGTTTGTTGATGAAGTATTCCCCTTCACCGGAACGGTACACCCGCCGGGTAATCGTAACTTCGTTAAACTCCAGAGGTAAAGTATGATCGCTGTTATCCAGGGTCAGCGACACTTCACAATAGTTCACGGCCTTGCGTGTGTCGCTTCCCGCAAATATAACGTCTTCCATTTTCGAGCCGCGCAGGCTCTTGGCGCTTTGTTCCCCAAGCACCCAGCGGATGGAATCGGAAATATTGCTTTTTCCGGAGCCGTTAGGTCCCACGACCGCTGTCACCCCCGGAACAAACTCCAGTTCCGTCCGATCGGCAAACGATTTGAAACCCACGATTTCCATACGTTTCAAATACAAAAGAGTCTCCTCCAGTCATACCACTTGTATACCATCTAGCATATCCAATTTGAAAGGAAATAGGAACAGTCTGCAGACCTAGGAATTGTATCGCGATCTGCGGATGACGATCAACCTGGGACCGATTTTCCACCAAGTGCATTCCCCCACAATGACATTCGATCTCCTACAGTCAGACTCATTCGTAACTCAGAAGCCACATGTGGGTGTTACAAACTAAAAAAGCCTCACGGTTTGTGAGGCTATTCACCATACTTTATTGTTTAGAAAACATCTGTAACCGTTGCCTGCGCCCAAATCTCCTCTAGTTTTTTCCCTTCAATTGTAGCATTGGCGAGTAATTCTTCTTGACTACTGAATAGTTGGTAATTTGCCTTTATTGCTAGTAGCCATTCTCCGGCTTCAGTTTGACTTATAGCGTACTCTTGACCATTGTAGTGTATTCATGTCCCAGGATGATATCACTTCTTCAAACAGCCTCGTTAATGTGAAGCATCTTTCAAAAAGATATTTGTTGACCTAATAGATTACATCAATTTCGACCTGATTCCATATTGCCTGTAACGTGTTCCCCTCGACGGTGGCATTTGCTAGTAAATCTTCTGGACTATTAAATGTCTGATAGTTCGGATCATTACTTTTTGCCAAGTACCATTCGGAATTTGTATTTGTCAACTGAAAATTCCGCCATTCGCTCATTTAATTTTCCCCCACCTGTGAAAACAGGAACTT